>JAAOZN010000080.1 GCA_011605775.1 Nitrososphaerota archaeon
AGGGCTATGAGTGTGGCAGCTTCTAAAACAAAGGCTATGAGCTCGAGGTAGAAAGGTATGAAGGCGAAGCTTCCAGCCACCAGAAGAACCCCACTCCAAACCTGCAGAAGACCGAACTCAACAAGTGTCCCAGTAGCAGCCCCAAACACAAAGACGATAAGAAGGACTAGGGAGATTGTCTTAGCAGCCTTGAGAAGCAGATCATCCTTTTTACGAATACCAACAAACTCAACTATGAGCAAAGCGACGGAGAAACCTATAACTATAGCTACCGTTATAGCGTGAATGTATATTCCAAGAGCAGAGAGGTTCAGCGCCCAACTCAAGTAATCTGTACTACCCATAAACCAACCCACCTTAAGGCAAGATTAAAGAGCCTTAACATCACAGAAAAGATAACATAACCGCTATAAGTTCTTTACTATTGAAGGGATGGGGTTGGATAGGAAGTCAGCTACTGTTGGGGTGGATGTAGGTGTTTAAGTTTACCTAGCCCAGCCGGCTCCAAGTTAAAGACCACGGTTTTGAGTTTAGTCATTTCATCAATGCTATACCCTATCCCCTCCCTCCCTATGCCCGATTCCTTCCAGCCACCGAACGGGAAGTACCCAACGCCGTGCCTAGGTAGATCATTTATTGTTACCTCACCCACCTCAAGCCCCTTAGCTACTTTCCACATACGGTAGAAGTTCTTTGTGAATACGCAAGCATCTAAACCGTATCTTGACTTACTAGCTAGCGTCAGAGCTTCGTCTTCATTTACGACCTCAATAATGGTAACTACAGGACCAAAAGTTTCCTCCCAGACTATTTTAGCATCTAGAGGCACATCATCTAACACGGTAGGCTGATAGAAGCATCCGTTAAACCCTCCGCCAGCCAATATCTTCGCCCCCTTCTTCACAGCATCCTCAACTAGAGAATGCACCCTCTCAACAGCGCTGCGGTTAATCAAAGGACCTATACGAGTCTCTGGAATCCTAGGATCTCCTACCACCCAATATTTCACTTCATCTAACACAAGCTTGACGAACTCAGAATGAACATCCTTCTGAACGGCAATTACGCTGATCGCGTCACATCTCTGTCCAGAGTTCTTCAATGCGCCTTCAACGCAGCATTTTGCCGCATGTTTTAGGTCTGCGTCATCTAACACTATAGCTAAACCTTTTCCACCGAGCTCGAGGTGTAGATGCTTTAACTGTGCGAGGCTGGCTATCCTCTTCCCCACAGCTGTACTTCCTGTAAAAGATATCATTCCAACCCGCTCGTCTTTGACTAAGTATTCGCCTACAGCCCCTACCCCAGTTATCGTGTTCAAAACACCTTTAGGTAAACCCGCTTCCTCAAGCACTTTTGTGAACAGAAGGAGCGAAATAGGGTCTTCACTCGAGCCCTTAACTACCACGGCGTTGCCTGAAAGTAAGGCTGGTATTATCTTGGCTGAAGCGGTATAGAGAGGATAGTTAAAAATGGTGTGATAGCTCCGACAACACCTATAGGCTCCCTTATAACCAAAGCAAATTTGCCTGAGGTGCCCTCAGACCAGTCTCCAGGTATATATTCGCCATAAATCTTCCTTGCCTCCTCAAGTGTCAAATGTAGCCTCTCTAGCGTAGCTTTGACCTCACCTTTAGCGTCACTCTGCGTCTTTCCAGCCTCCAGCATAAGCATTCTTACAAACTCATCTTTGTGCTCCCACAGAATCTGCTCAGCCCTTCTGAATATTTGTATGCGATCTATCCCCGGTATCTCTCTAATCCTCTCTTTATTTGAATACGCCGAGTCGACCGCTCTTTTTACGTCCTCATTGGTTGCAGCAGGAACCTTAGCGATGCTCTTGCCGTTTATAGGCGTATCCACAGCGAAGAGTTCTCTTGAACTTGACTCAACCCACGAGCCCCCAACGTACATTCTGAAGCAAGGTATACCCTCCGTGTCTTGACACCAGATCCCATCGAAAAAGTTTGAAAGCTTTAAATCAAGGTTTTCTTTGGTCATCCACAATAGAAAAGGGGCTGCTTCGGCAATATTAACCTATATGTGTAAGCTTAAGATAATGGATCGCTTAAGCCTACCCAACAGCAGTCATTACTATAGGCTGATTTATCTGCGAGAGGTGGTTTAGGTCGCCTTAAGTGACTTCACCTTCTCTTTAACAATCTTCGCTTCCTCGCGTGAAAGAGATACGCCGTAGGGTCGCTGCTGCTTCAACCTCCTCAGCGTGGGTTCTGTGAAGACTTCCTCTGCCGCTATAGGCTGCTTGTATTCCACAAGCCCCTCAAGCTCCACAACGTAATCCCAATTATGGCTGATAGCAAAATCGTAACCGCTATCAAAAGGGTGTAGCTTTCCTACATAGATACAAACGCCTTCGCCTACAAGAAGATATTTACCACTCTCTTCGCTCTTCATTACAAAATATATTATGTTGCCTCTGCCTAACTCAGACGGCTTACCCCTCACATAATATTTCTTCCTAACTCTAAATACGCTTTCAAAGAACTCTTTGTTCATAATCTTAAAGACGTAGTCGCTCCCGACTTTTCGCATACACTTTTTAAAGCGGTGGAGTGATTTTAACATTTATTCAAGTTTTTTCGCCGCTGACCACTATCTCTACCGTGGTTGCTATGCATCGTTCGAGTGAGCGGGTTATGTGGCAGTACTCCTTTGCGAGCTCGATGAACCTCTTGACCCTCTCAGCCTCCTCTTCCGGAGCTGAAGCCTCTATCTTAGCCTCCACCTTAGTCATTCTGTAGCCTTCCTCCATCAACTTGACTACGCCCCTAACGTCAACCTTAAACTTCTTTAATGGTAGGTTGAAGCGCTCTTTGAAGTGTAGGAAGGTTGTGAGCAGGCAGCCGCCTACCGCAGATAGGAGCAGTTCATCTGGGCAGAAGCTCCTACCCAATCCCTTAAACACCTTCGGCATATCGAAGCTAAGCCGATGCTGGGCTGTCTTCGCCTCTCCACCAGTCAGCCCATCCCACTCAACCAGAACACCGTATTCATATACTTCAGGCCCTACGGCTTGCATAGAGCGTTGACTTATTTTGTTGAACTTAAAGTTAACTGCAAAACCTTTTTAGATGTACTTTATCAAACGGGCTGTAGTGTATTAAGTTGGGTGAAGCGCCTATCTGCCTTATCGCAGGCTCCAAAAGCGACGCTGAGTATGTGAAGCGGGCTGAAGAGGTCTTAACCAAGCTCGGAATAAAGTATGATGTAGCCTTCCTCTCAGCACACAGGAATCACGAAGAACTTGACATCTACCTCTCAAACTCCAAGGCTGAGGTCTATGTGGCTATAGCGGGGTTAGCAGCCCACCTACCAGGCTACATCGCCTCAAGAACCCTAAAGCCGGTTATCGGAGTTCCGATCAATAAGGCGCTTGGAGGGCTTGACTCACTTCTCTCAATAGTCCAGATGCCTAGAGGTGTTCCTGTCGCTTGTGTCGGCATAGATAACCCAGAGAACGGTGCTTTGCTTGCAGCAGAGATATTAGCTCTGAAGGACCCCGCTTTAGCGGAGAAGATAGCGCTCTACAGAAGGGGGAAGCTGTGATGGCTGCACAAGAGATCCGCTTCATAAAGAGCGGTAAGGTGAAGGACATCTACCAATATGGCGGGGATAAGCTGATGTTCGTCTTCTCAGACAGAGTCTCAGCGTTTGATGTAGTTCTTCCAACGATCATACCGAGGAAGGGTGAGGTGCTCTGCAGATTCAGCGAATTCTGGTTCCAAGTGCTGCCCTACCCAAACCACATGCTTGAAGTGATGCCACCAAACAAGATGATCGTAAAGAAGCTTGAGATGATCCCTTTGGAGTGTGTGGTTAGAGGCTATAACTACGGGAGCTACTATGAGAGGCTGAGCAAGGGGGTGATTAAAGCGGATAAGCCTCTGAGGCTTGCTGAAGAGCTCCCCCAACCAGTCTTCGACCCGACCACAAAATCCGAGACCAAAGATCTGCCTATATCGAAGAGCGAAGCCGTCAAACAAGGCCTATCCACGGCTGAGGAATACGACCTCCTCGAGGAGACTTCGATAAAACTATATGGTGAGATGAGGAGGTGGGCTGATAGGGCTGGCTTCATAATAGCGGATGTTAAGTTCGAGTTCGGGAGGGATGAGGAGGGGCGGATTCTGCTCGCGGACTCGCTGGGGCCTGACGAGTTCAGACTATGGTTGAAGTCAGAGTATAGGGTTGGGGAGGAGCAGAAGAGCTATGATAAGCAGATCGTAAGGGATTGGCTGATCAAAGTTTCATTTAGGTCCAAGTTGGAGGAGGCAAGAAAGGCTGGTTTGCCTCTACCAACACCACCGGAGCTCCCCAAAGAGCTTGTTGAGGAGACTGTGAGAAGATATATTACTGCTTACGAGCTGATATCGGGTAGGCGCCTATAGCGGAGCGTAGTGGTAATATAGTCGGATGTTTATCGATCATCTAAAGCGGTATGAAGCCTAAATCATATGCCGAGGCTGGTGTAGATGTAGCGGAGATAAAGCGTAGACACAAAGATCTAGCAAAGATCTTCTCCTCCACCTTCAGGTTCAGAAGGGGGAAGGTTGGTTCTGTCTACTGCGGGATAGGGCATTATGCTGGGTTGGTCGATCTAGGGGACGGTAGGCTGCTAGCCACACACATCGATGGTGTCGGGACTAAGGTTATCGTAGCACAGATGCTTGGAAGATATGATACGGTAGGCATAGACTGCGTGGCTATGAATGTGAACGACATAATCTGCGTGGGCGCCGAGCCCATAGCCTTCCTCGACTACCTAGCCCTAAAGAAGCCAGATCAGCACCTTGTCCAGCAGATAGCTGAGGGTGTAGCGAAAGGGGCAGCTCTAGCTGGCGTGGCTGTGGTAGGCGGGGAGACCGCTATTCTACCCGATCTCTTAGCGGGTGGCGAAGAAACCTTCGATTTAGCGGGTGCAGCCATAGGTGTAGTTGAAAAGAGTAAGGTCGTGACGGGTGAAAAGATAAAGGATGGTGATGTGGTGATAGGCGTAGGCAGCTCAGGCATACACTCCAACGGACTAACATTAGCGCGCAAGCTCCTCCTAACCAAATATGGTCTAGATGAGGTGGTTGAGCCGCTTGACCGCAGCCTGGGCGAGGAGCTGCTCGAACCCACCCTAATCTACGTCAAACCCGTCCTCGAAATATTAAGGAAGGATATCTATGTTTCTGGTTTGGCGCATATCACAGGAGGAGCCTTCTCTAAACTTACCCGCTTAACCAAGGGTTCAAATCTAGGCTTTACGTTAGATGATTTGCCGGAGCCTCAACCCATCTTCAAGCTGATACAGAAGGAGGGTGACTTGTCTGACGAAGAGATGTATCGCACATTCAACATGGGTGTGGGTTACTGTGTTGTGACGAGCCCAGACTATGTGGAGGATGTTGAGAAGATCTTCAAGAGGCACGGCTTCAAAGCAAAACCAATAGGTAGAGTAGTAAAGGGGAAAGGGGTTGAGGTTAAGGGGGTTCGGATCACCTAGCCACTAAACACCCTCTAGAAGCCTCACTCTCCTAATAACTGAACCATCAGAGATATGTATCAGCCGCTCTACAGTATCGATCTTCTTCTCCATCTCCCTCGCTTCGTCAACCATACAAGCAGCGAACCGCATAACCTCGTGCGAAGCAGACACATAGTGAAGAGCCCTACCAAGCTCCTTGACCGCGTAGCACCCTCGAGTAGATAACTCAGCAACAAGCCTGGACGCCTCATATGCAGCCATCGCCTTAGATGCTGCGTAGGGGTTGTGGTAGCCAGCGTAAGCCAGAGCCTTCTCTTTATCTAAGATGAGTTTCGGAGGCTGCGGTTTAAGACCCTGTTTAAGCGCTTCGATCATCTTATCAACCTCTATCTGAATAGCCCTATACACACCTGTTAGAGCTAGGACCCTTATTATGTCGCTGTTGAATAGGCACATCTCAACCGGGTCGAGAAACTCTTTTTTTGCACCTATCATCGGGTCAGCATCAACTATAATGTAGCCTATACTATTCTCCTCCAGCTTACTCAAGACTTCCTTGGTGGCTGTATTGCTCACTATGCAAGCGGGCACCTTGCTGACACAGAGCATCTCAACACCAGCCATAGGTCCCTCGCCTTGCAGATAAGGTGTTACGAAGATGAGGAGGTGCGGCTTAAGGGCTAAAGCTATCTCTAAAACTTCTCTAGCGTCAGAGGTTTCCATTCTGCAACCTGAATAAACCGATCTGACCACGATATCTTTACGCACAGCCCGCTCGTCAAATAACCCCTCGATCATAGGTGTTATGCCTATCATACCTATCTTAGCAAAGACGATCTTTAGCAAACCAACTACCTTTACGTGCTGACACTATTAGAGCCTTTTCAAAGCTAAAATAGTGCCCTCACTCATTTTTAGAGCCGGCGGAGAGTTTGGTAAAGATACTTGATGGAAAAGAGCGTTCAAAAGAGGTTCGGAGCAGACTCTCTAAAGAGGTTGCTGAGCTGAGGGATTGTGGCGTTGTGCCTACAATAGCCCTAATACACATAGGGGATCTAGGTGGCGCAGCCGGATATGTGAAGCGGAAGGCAGAAGCCTGCAGGAGCATAGGTATAGAGGCTAAGGTGCTCTCCCTACCCGAGCAAACAGATTTCAACACGCTAAAATCGGTTATACAGTCTCTAAACGGGGATCAGAGGGTACACGGCATCCTACTACAGCTCCCCATTCCACAAAACATCGATGAGCAAGAGGCTCTAGATCTGATATCTGCTGAGAAGGATGTAGACGGCTCCTCCTCCTCAAGCCTAGGTCTACTACTCGCCGGTAAAGAGGGCTTCGTCTCAGCAGGCGCTTTAGCAGCGCTAGATCTAGCCAAACTTGCCGGTTTCGACTTCAAGGGGAGTACGGTGCACATCTTAGGTGATAGCGTGATCTTAGGCAGACCATTTGCAGCCATAGCCCTAAACCTCGGCGCCGAAGTTAAGCTCAACCCCAAGGATGTGACCACAGTTCCGAAAGATTTGTGTGATGCAGATCTTCTTCTGGTCGATGTTGCTAAGCCGAAGCTGATTAAAAGCGAGCATATAAAGCAAGGCGCTGTTATAATCGATGCTGGAAACAACTATCTTGATGGTAAGATTGTGGGGGATGTGGACTTTGAAGATGCTTGTAAGAAGGCTTCGGCCATAACCCCTGTGCCGGGCGGGCTTGGACCTATGTTGATTACGATGCTGATGAGCAACTTGATAAAGGCCGCAAAGCGCCTTAGATCAAAACTGTAAGGAGGGTGTCTGAGGTTTGGTTCTTTTCGGGTTAATAGTACCACAAGGCTGGAGAGGCGAATTAAACCACCTTCCAGCCGAGAAAGCTCGTGATACGATTCTTAATATCGTTAGGTGGGCTGAGGAGTGTAAGGTTGAGTCGCTTTGGCTCTATGACCACTTCATCCAACAAAAGCCAAGCAGCCTAGGCCCCTGCTTCGAGGGCTGGTCGCTGCTGAGTTACCTAGCCCCAATCACACATAGGGTGAGGTTGGGTATGCTCGTTCTCTGCAGCTCCTATCGTAACCCAGCGCTGCTCGCTAAGATGGCTGCAACCCTAGATAACATCTCGCAAGGCAGGCTTGAGTTCGGTATAGGTGCTGGATGGTATGAGGAGGAGTATAGGCGCTATGGCTACCCCTATCCAGATGTCTCAACGAGAATCTCCATGCTTGATGAGAGCCTACAGATAATAACTAAGATGTGGTGTGAGGAGAAACCGAGCTTCAAAGGCAAGTACTACGCGATCAAAGAAGCGTACTGCCAACCAAAACCAGTACAGCGCCCGCATCCACCGATAACCGTAGGAGGCAGCGGTAGGCTCACACTTAAAGTCGCTGCTAAATACGCCGACTGGACCAACTACGGTGGAAGCGTAGAGCAAGTCAAAGAGCTACACAACATACTAGAGGGGTGGTGCAGAAGCATAGGTAGGGAAGTTAAGAGCATAAGAAGATCGATCCACTGGCTAGGTGTTCTAGGCAAAACCAAAGAGGAGGCTCAGGAGAAGGCTGGGTTAATGGGGTTGGAGCCAGATCTATGCGGTAGCCCTGAAGACTGGCTTACTAAGATAAACACATACGCCGAACTAGGCTTCGAACGCTTCATAATATTCCTACCAGACGCCTACAATGAGCGGACGCAGAACCTACTTTAAGAAGGAGTCATATCAAAATTAGTGTGAAAGGAAATCTATAAAATCTTTGAAGGTTTTGGACAAACTCATAGCTTTTTCGATATCTATTTCTTTTGCTAACCGCTTGTAGACCTCTGGACTTTTAACATAGTATTTACCCATTCTCTGCATCGCTTTCTTGAGCTCCTCCTCTGGATCTAGTATCTCCTCGGGGCTAGTTAGGGAGAGCCCTGCGAGTATCCACGCCTCTATGCTTCTCTTGACTGGTAGAACACGCGCCCGCATATTCTGCTTTTCTAGCTGCTTGATTCTACTCGCTAGCCGCTCTATGATGGGAGTTCTGTCTATACCTGATCTATGAACATCCTTAAGTACTATGGCTTTTCAAATTTTCCCATATAGATTGTCAGAATGCGGTACGCTTTTTCGGGCTTATTCCCGCGCATAAAAACTATTTTGCACGCTGTGTTGAGTCTCTCTGCGACCCCTCTGATGAAAGCTTGGTCGGTCGGCCCTTCGACTACTATGAGGGTGCCGCTCAAAGCGCGCCGCCGATTATCCCGGAGTACCAGGCTTCGCCTAGGCTGCCGCCTTCCTCGAGAAAGCGCTTTACCTGCTCCATCTCGCTTGTGCTGGTCAGCTTCTCCACCTTGGTTTCTAAATCCTCTTTTCTCACTAGGTAAACTTCCTCTGCTTTAGCGTGATCCAGTAAGTAGGGTGAATGTGTCGTCATAATGATCTGAGATGGGGAGTCTCTAGCCAACTGCATTAAGCTTTCAAGTAGATAAGGGTGTATGCAGTTTTCAGGTTCCTCCAAAACTACTAAGCTGAAACCACCGTATAGAGCGGAGATTATGGCGAGGATACGCAAAGTACCGTCAGAAATATTATGTGGCTTTAGCGGCTCCTCTAAACCTTTAAGTTTAAGCCATATCTCAACATCGGCTCCCTCTATATGTGGTATAATCTCCTCGACTTCTGGAATCATGTTCCGTAACGTTTCTTCGATTCGCCCAAAATCTCTTCGCCTCTCGGTATAGAGGTAAAGAAGATAGCGAGCCAAATTTTTCACCGTGGTACTTCAGAAAAGGTTTTTCTGTAACGCTATTTTTAAGCCGAAGAGCATCTGGAGCAAAAGAGTGAACAGAAATTCTTCTTAAACTAGATGCTAACTCGCGGATTTCGGCTTCTATATTTGCGGGAAGAGCAAGTAATATACTTTTATTTACAACCACTTTGTCATAATAGTAAGCTTCTCCAAGCGAAAAATGTGAACTACCATCTTTAGTGCGTAACACACCAGTACCGCCTTCATAAGAAATGACCAGCTGATCACGTGCAAATATTTGCTCCAAGTACTTCTCCTTGTTAAATTCTAATCCATATGTGTATTTGCGGTATCTAATAAGTGCTCCTAACCCAATATATATGCTCACAGTTGGATCGAAATTGAAAGACAAGTCCCTCAAGCTAGCATAGCCCTCTAAAACAGGCACTCCTTCTCTTGCGTGTTTCGCTAGTAGCCGAAAGATCTTTGCAATGTTGCTTTTCCCGCTAGCGTTCGGCCCTATGAAGATGTTCACCTTCCCAAGTTCTATAGTGACACTCCTGAGGCTCAGAAAGTTTTCGACATGGATGCCTGTAAACATGTTTTGCAACCGTTCGTCTTAATTGATTTTTAAGTATAAAAACTTACTAGGGTAGTTCACATCACATCCGGAGGTTTGAATAGAATTTTTGTAACTTATTAGTAGAGGTATGCTTTAAGGGGGCGCTGAGCCGCTTTCAAAACAAACTTCATGACATCCTCTAAATCATTAAACTTAAGCCACTTTTCTTTTTCACCAGCCACAAGAAGCCCGGTCTTCTCGTCTCTGATGGCATCACAGACGTTGACTGTAAACCCTTCTGTTGACTTAGATAGGAAGATGAAGCCGCCTTCGCTGAACTCGCCGAGCGAACCCTTGATTCTGATCCCGGCGTCGAAGTCTAGGTGTGTGAGCGCCTCTCTAACTTCTTTGAATGATCTCAGCTTCTTCTCCCTATAGCCCTCCATCACTCAGCCTAATGTTATTGACCATTAAAGTATTTACCCGACCTAAGCGTAGAAATGCTCAGATAGTTTGCCGCTTAAAGTCTACAACACGTATAGCCGCAGAGTGGAGGTCTTCACACCTATTACCGAAGGTTTGGTTAAGATGTTCGTCTGCGGACCAACGGTCTATGATTACCTCCACTTGGGGCACGCTAGAACCTACATATTCTATGATGTAGTAGCCAGATACCTAAGATACTTAGGGTATAGGGTCAACTTTATCATCAACATAACAGATATCGATGATAAGATATTTGAGAAGGCTAAGAGAGAGGGAAGGTCTGCGAGCGAAATAGCCTCCAAATACAAGGAGGCTTGCATAGAAGACTTAAAAAGCATAGGTGTTGAAACCGTAACCCTATTCGCGCAAGCATCAGCCTACCTACCTCAGATGATTCAGCAGATACAAACTCTGCTGGAGAAGGGCTACGCCTATAAGACAAGCCGCAATATCTACTTTGATACATCAAAGTTCCCTGCCTTCGGTGCATTATCGCATCAGAGTAGGGCTGAGCTCTCCCTACGCAGAATCGATTTGGATCCTGAGAAAAAGAATCCTACGGACTTCATCCTATGGCGAAATGTTGATGAAGATGAGGAGGGTTTCGATAGCCCGTTTGGCTGGGGTAGACCTGGTTGGCATATAGAGGATACGGCCATCTCCATAACACACTTCAGTAACTCATACGATGTGCACGGCGGTGCTGTTGAGCTCATATATCCGCACCACGAAGCTGAAATAGCTCAAGCTGAAGCGTATACAGGTCACAAACCATTCGTAAAATATTGGGTGCACACAGGTCTACTAAAGCTAGGTGGGGAGAAGATGGCGAAGTCTTCGGGGAACTACATAACGATAAGAGATGCTCTGGAGAAGTGGAACCCAAATCTACTCAGGCTCTACTTCCTCTCAACGAAATACAGGAGGAGCATGATCTTCGATGAGGAGAAGATGATGAAGCTCAAAAGTAAGCTCAGAGCCGTCGAGAAACTCTGGGACAGTTGCCAAAGATTATCTTCAACAGATGGGCAAGGTAATTTGAGCCCTAAGATCAGAGCCCTAAAGCAGCGTTTCACCGCACACATGAACGAGGATTTCAACACACCAGCAGCAATCCAAGCCCTCTATGAAGTGGCAGAGCTTATCAACACATCAACAGCAATGCAAGCAGAGGGTATACTGAAGAATTCTTATCAAACCATAGCAGGCATCCTTGCTGTCCTCGGTTTATTCTCAGTGAAACACAATTGGAGCATCTAGCATTAGATAGAAACGAACTGCTATTCTTCTCTTTATGGTCAAGGCAGAAGGTAAGTAAGCGTCTTACCCTCCTTTACAACCCTAATCTCTCTGATGATTTCTTATTCAACCACGCACGCTTAACTGCCCCACAAGAAACCTTAGGCTACAAGGATCTAAGATATGTGAAGAAATTCTATTCTCGCCTCGGGATAAAGCCAACGCTAATCTTAAACTCTAAACCCGATAGCGGCCAAAAGCATCTGCTCAGCAGAGAAGGGTTTGAAGCGATAGAGCAGCTCATCACCATGAGCACACCAACCTATATCTCCTCAGCCTTAAAACCAAACTTGAAGATTACAGTTTGCGGCGAAGACGATCTGGCAGAGTGGGTTAAGGTCTTCGTCGAAGCATTCTCAACCCCCTCGTGGCTAGAGGAGTTAAAGAGGATTGCGGAAGAGATGGTGAAGCATCCTAGCTGCACCCTTTATCTTGCACGCTACAAAGGCACCGCTGTAGGTGTGGCTGTGAGATACAGTGTAGAGGGGGTTAGTGGATTATACTGCTTGGGCACAACACCTAAGCTTAGAAATAGAGGTGTTGGGAGCGCCCTAGTAGCCCACGTTATTAATGAAGCGCATCGTTCAGGTGATAGGATAATATGCCTTCAGACCTTGGCGAATGAGCATTTAACAAAGTTCTATGCGCGATTAGGTTTTAGGCGCCGCTACTCTAAAACCATCTATAGCAGCGAAGCAATCGTCTAACCTTTTATCCCACCTAAACGGTAGATAAACTTGGTAGCAGCTATGGTCTTAGAAGAAATCGAGGAGCTAAAGAAGTATACCTTCGATCTAGGACCTATTAGACCCCCATCTGAAGGTGGGAGCGCATCACTTTTGATAAGGGTTACTGCGAACTGTCCTTGGAACCTGTGCACCTTCTGCGACTCATACAAAGGTAGACGATTCGTGTATAGAAGCGTGGAGGATGTTAAGAAGGATATAGACTCAGCCAAAGCAATCGCAGACCTACTAAAAATACTCTCAGATAAACTCGGTGGGCTGGACTGGCTTGCTAGGCTTATCGACCCCATC
>JAAOZN010000081.1 GCA_011605775.1 Nitrososphaerota archaeon
AACCAGGCTCAACACCTTCTCTCTGACTTCGGAGTAGTTTGAGATGTGGATGATCGATGCTTCTGCTCTTCTACTCTTTGGACCAGCAGTACCTCCTGCTACACCTGTGTAGCCTGCTGTGTGTATGTCAACTGTCGCTATACCTAACCTTCTAGAGATAGGGCCCTGCACCACCTCTACCGACATTACCCTAGCGTAGGGTACCGTACTTTTTATCCTCCACCATACACCCCGCTCAACAACAACTTCATCGCCCGTTAGACGGAATGTTATGGATTGGTAGTAGCGTGAAGACCAGTAGAAGACAAAGCAAGTCGCAGCTATAATGGGGGCGAAGAACGCTATGATGGGTATGAGAAGATATGCTGGCTCAAATATATAGTTTGTGCTTTACGCTGCTGTAGCCCTTCCGTATTTCACGATCTAACCAATGGGTTGGACGCCGATGGCTCATTGATTTTGGAAACGTAAGCGAACTTTTTACCTTATCCTGGTTGAACAGAGCCCTTTAGACGCTGCTGAACAAACCCTAAATACTCCGCTTCAACCACCTCCTTCATAGGGATGTTCGTACCAAGCATGATCTTCTTGACCAAGGGTGTAGGTAGGCACAAGGAGAGGCTGGCGAGCTTCGAGCTAGCTCTAAGAGACGCTGGGATAGCCTTCTGCAACCTGGTCCACGTATCGAGCATCTTCCCACCTTCCTGTAAGCTGGTCTCCAGAGAGGTTGGGCTAAGGAAGCTGAAGCCAGGTCAGATAACCTTCTGTGTTATGAGTAGAATAGATACCAACGAACCAAATAGGCTCATCGCGGCAGCAATAGGTGTAGCTATTCCTCAGGATAAGAGGCTCTATGGCTACCTTTCAGAACATTCTGCGTACGGTCAGACTCAGGAGAAGGCTGGGGAGTACGCTGAGGATCTAGCCGCTTCTATGCTTGCTTCAACTATGGGTGCAGACTTCGACATAGAGCGTAGCTACGATGCTCGCAGAGAGATCTGGCGCATTTCTGGTAAAGTGGTTAAGACTAGGCACATCGTTCAGTCAGCTGAGGGCGACAAGAACGGTCTCTGGACCACGGCAATAGCCGCAGCAATAATGCTCTAACCTACACCCATCCTTTATTTTTTGATCAATGAGAGTAAAGCGGA
Source organism: Nitrososphaerota archaeon (assembly GCA_011605775.1). NCBI lineage: Archaea > Thermoproteati > Nitrososphaerota > Nitrososphaerota archaeon. The sequence continues at coordinate 1,152 of JAAOZN010000081.1, forward strand.
AACAGAAATGATGCCTAAAACGATTGAGAGGGAGAGCGGGGTAGGCACGGTCACATCAAAACCGCTTAAGATGAATTTGAAACCAAGGAAGGTTAGAACTATTGCTAAGCCTTTGCTCAGATAGGTAAGTCTACGCAACGCCCTAGCTAAAACAAAGTAGAGTGCTCTCAAACCGAGTATCGCCATAATGTTCGAGGTGTAGGCTGTGAAGAACTCTTCTGTAACAGCAAGAACAGCTGGCACAGAGTCTAAAGCGAACATTATGTCTGTCGTCTCGATGGCTAGAAGCACTAAGATCAGCGGTGTGAAGACTATTTTATTGCTTTCTTTGACAAAAAATCTACCACCTACGTAGTTAGGCGATATAGGAAGCACACTCTTAGCTAATCTAACTATTCTATTCTTTTCGGGGTCCACTTCTTCTAACCCGCTTCTGATAAGTTTATAGCCTGAGTAAAGTAGAACACCACCAAATATGTAAACCATCCAATGGAAGCGTTCTAGAAGCGCTATACCTGTGACTATAAAAGCGCCTCTGAAGACTATAGCGCATAATATGCCTATGAATAGAGTCTTATGCTGGTGAACAAATGGCACACCAAAGTAACTGAATATCACTAAGAAGACAAATAGGTTATCTACGCTCAGCGACTTTTCTACAACGTATGCAGTAATATACTTGAGACCCTCTTCGTGGCCGTAGTGCCAGAAGACGTAGGTGCCGAATGCTAATCCTACAACTATCCATATGATGCTCCACATCACATCCTTCCTAAACGTGACTTCTGGATCCCTCCCACGTGTTGTAAGATCGATTAGTAAGAAGATGCCGATCAATAGGTGGAAGGCGATCCAGAATGTTATGCTCCATTCTTCCAACCGAATCGCTTTAAGGAGTTGTAGAAAAGGGTTTAAGAAGTTATCTGCGAAAGTTACTGGAGTTCACACGATCTCTTATTTTTGGGTAAAAATTTTTAGTGCGATATTCTGAAGGTCGGTCAGAAAGAGAGCGTGGAGCCGGGATGCCTAGGAGGATGCGTTGGACGACTCTGGTGCACAATGGTGTAGCCTTCCCACCTGAGTATGAGCCTAAGGGCATAAAAGTTGGTTTGAGAGGTGATTGGATCGTACCAAGCCCTATAGTTGAGGAGATGCTTTATGCTTGGGCTAAGAAGAAGGATACACCCTATGTTAAAGACGAGGTCTTTCAAAAGAACTTCCTCGAATCTCTGAGACCACACCTACCTCCTTCTTACCGCGATATAACATTCAGCGAGATAGACCTCTCTGAGTACTATAAGGCGATAGAGGAGGAGAAAAGAGCCAAGGAGTCTATGAGTAAAGAGGAGAAGAAGCGGCTAGCCCAAGAGCGGAAGAAGAAGCGTGAGGAGCTCAAAGCGAAGTACGGCTACGCTACAGTTGACGGCATAACAGTGGAGGTTCTTAACTGGATGGTTGAGCCTCCGGGCATCTTTATGGGTAGAGGCAATCACCCCCTACGTGGTAAATGGAAGGAGCGTGTTAAGCCAGAAGATGTCGTGCTAAACCTAGGTGAGGATGCACCTATACCAGAGGGGCGTTGGGGTGGCATAGTGCACGATCATACAAGCATGTGGCTTGCTAAGTGGGTTGATAAGATCGACCCTAGTAAGAATAAGTATGTGTGGTTGTCCGAAGCTTCTTTCTTAAGGCAGCAGCAAGACTACCTAAAGTATGAGGCAGCAGCGAAACTTGAGAAGAAGATTGATAGAATCAGAAGGGCGATAAAGAAGATGCTCTCATCTAAAAGAAAGGAGATTAGGAAAATAGCAACGGTATGTTATTTGATAGACGCTTTAGCTATGAGGGTGGGTGACGAAAAGGATGAAGACGAGGCTGATACTGTAGGTGCCACTACACTCAGAGTTGAGCACGTCAAGCTGAATCAGCGCGGCATAGAATTTGACTTCCTCGGTAAGGATAGCGTAAGGTGGCAGAAGACTATCGATGATCCAGATCCACATCTTGTAGAGAACTTTAAGGAGTTTATGAGAGGAAAGAAGCCCGAAGATCAGATATTTGACGGCGTCACATCAGAAAAGGTTAACAGTTTCCTGAAGAAGTTCGATAAAGATCTTACCGCGAAGGTCTTCCGCACCTACATAGCGACAAAGACGGTCAAAGACTTCCTTGAGCAGAGGAACGGCACCCTTAAAGACGAAGAGGACTTCGTGAAACTCTACTACGCCAAGCTTGCAAATCTAGAAGCGGCTGTAAAATGTAATCACAAACGAACACCCCCAAAGAATTGGGATGAGAGTATGAGGAAGAAGGAGGAGCGTCTAGCGAAACTTCTGGCCACACCCACACCTAAGACTGAGAAAGGTAGACTGAGGCTTGAGCAGAGGATTAGGAAAGCGAAGCTCCAACTAGAGCTCGCAAAAGCCACCAAAGAGTATAATTTGAACACCTCTCTCAAGAACTACATAGACCCGCGTGTCTACTACCGCTGGGCTAAGAAAGTCGGGTTAGATTGGAAGCTCATCTATCCAAAGTCGCTGCAGCGCAAATTCCTTTGGGTTGAAAGCAAGACCCCTCTAATAAAGGTGAAGGGAAATAAATAGGTTCAAGCCTAGACCAAATGACCTATGCTGCAGCTGGGAACAGAAGATTACGCCAAATACCCTTTCCTAGAAGAAGCTAGGGAGCGGCTGAGCAGACTGGGGGTGAGCATAGAAGAGCTAGGTGAGTATACAGAAGCTCTATCAAGCGCAAAAGAGCGGCTGATTAAAGCTTATAAACGGGGTTACATCGACGATGAGCTCGCAGAAAGTGATAAAGAGCTTCTATCCTTCCACATCGCACTTCTGCTCGTTAAGCTTCTTGAGGTTGAGCAACTTGCCGCAAAATTTTCGCTCGCAGAAGCAAGAAGAGTTGAACACTTCTTGGAGCAAGAGGGTAAAAAAGATCTCGTTGCCTACATCTTTAAGGTTGTTACAGGGGTGGATGCTGAGGAGGTGCAGCAGACCTTCGGTGGTGTGGAATATGAGTACCGCATCCCCGTCATCGAGTATCTTAAGAGGGCTGTTCATCTGCACAGCTCAGAATGGAAGCTTGTGAATAGGGTTGTGGATGGAGGGTTCGTCTACCTAACTACACACGGTTTGAGTAGGCTGATAAGAGAGGAGATTAGATTGATGATATATGGCCGCATCAAGTCACTCCCTCAACCCAGACTAACTCCAGCTCTGCAAGAAGCGGTGGAAGATTTGAGGAAGGTGATCAAAGCCTTCACCCCAATTACACCAACAACAGCAGAGCCTACCAAATACCCGCCTTGTGTTCAACACGCACTCGATCTTCTTCAGAGGGGACAGAACATACCTCACTACGGGCGTTTCCTTATGACCACCTACCTACTAAACATAGGGAAGAGTGTGGATGAGGTTGTTTCGCTATTTGCTAAAGCACCAGACTTCAACGAGCGGCTTACACGCTATCAAGTTGAGCATATAGCTGGGCTAAGAGGGGGAGGCACAAAGTATAGGCCACCTAGCTGCAGAACCCTTCAGGCACACACTTTATGCTTTAAAACCGAGGCTTGTGATGACATAAAGAATCCTATACAGTTTGGAAGATATGGGGCGAAAGGAGGGTTAAAAAAACGGAGCAAGTAGAACTCTTCCTGAAGCAGTTCTACAAACGCTACTATTTTAGTAGGATTGAGGAGGTTGAAGCGCCTATTAGAATTGAGGAGAGAGAGTTCGGCTACCTACCGTTCGGCGGGACTATGGTTAGGCACCTATCATTCAAGAGCGAGGGGGAGCTAAAAGCCCATCTAGTGAAAGAGGCGCCGAGGTCGGTCTACTACTCCATAGCCTACTACTACGACCCCACCCTACCTATGCAAGAAAAAGGGTGGAAGGGCGCAGACATAGCCTTCGACATAGACTGCGACGACTTAAATCTTGAGTGTAAAAAAGAACACGACATATGGATCTGCAGCAGCTGCGGCGCAAGAGGAAAGGGAAGTAAACCCAAGCGATGTAGATGCGGAAGCACCTCTTTCAAGCAGCTGAACTGGGTCTGCTCAAACTGCTTAGAGGGCGCCAAAGAAGAGGTTAAGAAGTTAATCGAGATTCTTGTTAGCGATCTTGGTCTTACAAAGAAGCAGATAAAAGTCTACTTCTCTGGGAGCAAAGGCTACCACGTTACTGTGGAGGGAACAGACTTCGAGTACTTAGATCAGTTGGGTAGAATGGAGCTGGCTGATTATGTGTGCGGAAGAGGTCTATTGCCTGAATTCATCGGTGTAGCTAAAGCATCAAGTGTAGACGATTTGTGGAGAAGGCTCCCTATTGTAGGCGAATCTGGTTGGAGAGGTAGGGTAGCGGAATACTTTGCTGACAACAATAGAGTCGACCCTAGGGAGAAGATAATAGAGATTTACGCAAAATCGGGATATCGTGGGTTCAAGAAGGTACTTGAAGAATGTGTAAAGAAGATGGGCGTAACTATAGATAGCAACGTAACCACCGACATACATAGAATACTCCGCCTACCTGGAACACTACATAACGAGACAGGGTTGATCAAAAAAAGAGTAGCTTCGCTGGACTCCTTCGACCCTCTTGTTGACGCCGTTGCATTCGGTGACGATCATATTGAAGTTGAGGTGATCTACGCACCTTCCTTCACTCTTCTAGACCAGCGCTACTATCTTGAACCCGCGCAGAAAGTTAAACTACCACTTGCAGCAGCAGTCTACCTACTCGGGCAAGGTTTGGCGAAGCTGGTGTAGAGGTTGGTTGAGGTGAGCCTAAACCTAATCGGTCGGCTGATGGAGGAGGAGATGCTGGATAATGCTCTCAAGCGCATACCTCAAGACACCTATAGATCCGTAGCCCTATACCTAAAGGATACAAGGAACTCTGACCAACTGTGCGAGACTCTAGCAGCACATCTCAAGCTAAGGGAGAAAGAACTTCTGCTGAACCTTACACTTAATCTTCTGAGGCTGAGGCTAAGCAAGGCGAAAAGAGGCAAGGGTCTTCAAGAAGCAAATCTGCTGCCTGAAGAAAGATACATTCTCGAAGCCGAAGAGCAGGCTGAGCGGCGCCTAAGTAAGATCGTAAATGCGTTGAAAAACGGTCAACTTTCTTTGCTAACAAGCATAGAAGAGAGGCATATCAGGAAGCTTGTAACCCTACGCTTCCTAAGAGCCTTTGATGCTATAATCGGTGTAGACTTGAGGCGATACGGACCTTTCAAGCCCGAGGATGTAGCTACCATACCTTTGGAGAACGCCAAGCCACTTGTAGAACAAGGTGTTGCTGTGGAAATCTGGCTGGATGAGTAGCAGCCTAAACATCTGCCTTTTTATAGTGGAGTAAAGATAGTATCTGCGGTCGACTCTCGGTTGTCTCAGCAGGAGTTTGTGTTTAAAGTAAGGTTTAAGCCGAAGTTCTCTTGGGTTGACAAGGTGTATCTTGGAAACCTTCTGATCGAAGCGTTAGGTCTCTTAGCTAGGCAGAGCGGCGCCTTCGAATTCGACGTAGAAGCTTTAGAGAAGACTGAAAAGGAGTAGGGCTCACCAGACTGCTTGGAGGTTATTCTCCGCTCTTCGCTTCGGCTGTCTGATGCGCAGCACTCTCAGGCTCAGGCACACCCTCGGGAACCTCTATCTTCGGCTTAACCTCCTCAAGCCTTATCGTAAGCAGATACACCTTATTGTTGTGATGTATAATCCTCTTGCTAACCCTAGGGCTTCTGAAGGCTAGCTTCGCTATGAGATACTCTCTTATCCTCTTAAGCTGTGCGTAGGTCACCAGCTCTTGACCTACGAGGCTCTCAAAGTCGGGGTCACTTTCTATATCGGACAAGACCTATGATTCAAATGTTTGACCAACCTATTAACTCTTTCTACTATACCAAGTGAATAACTGCTCAATTATTCTTAAGTATTACATTTTTGATATTAACTCTTTGGTAATAGAGTTGACCTATGTGACGGTATCTGCTAGGATAGATAAGACTTTGCGAGAGAAGCTTAAAAAGATACGGCATATCTGTGAGCAAAGTGATTAGAAGGGCTCTTGAAGAGGAGGTTAGGAAGGCCGTGGAGGAAGAGATTAGAAGAATACTTGGAAGGATAGGAAGGATTCTAGAAGCCGCTAAGCTCGAAGCAACCACCTCTTCCAGCGGTATGATGTAAATTGTTCTACCTTTGATACTAAGCTCCACCGCCTTCTTCTGCTTCTCATAACTATCTCCCACTATATCGATGCCTTTTCGGCGAACTGTGGAAACTTCAGAAGGTTAAGCCAACATCGCTGACCACCTTAAGGAACTCTCTAACGAATTTTACGTCCCCTTCAACGATTATGTCCACATCTCCCGTTCTATAGGCTCTTGCTGAGTAGATCTCAGCAGCGAAACCGCCCACTATAATTATTCTACCTACCCCTTCTCTTTATAAGTTCCTCATTCAACCAGCTTAACAGAATCAGGAAGCGCTCTGTTTCACTTCCTCCTTCAGCCTCTTTTGCAACTTTATCTAGAGATGAGATGATCTCTCTCAGATCCTTTCCACAATCAAAACATTCTTCTCCCATTTGACCCACCCGAGTAGCTCCATACCCTTCCAGCATGTATAAGCAAACTCAGCAA
>JAAOZN010000082.1 GCA_011605775.1 Nitrososphaerota archaeon
CAACCCGACTACACTTAAAGAAAGCAGCATCTGCTGAACCGCCAAAACAACACCTACAGATAAGCCACTTGCGTTCATAACATACTCTAGCACGCGGCTGATCCCACGTGCGGCTAAGACGAATACCAACCCGTTTGAGAAGATTAGAGCTCCTCCTGCCAATGTAAGTATAAATGCTGCGTAAGGTCTCTGCTCGCTAGACATTAGATGTAGTTAAATTTGGAGGGTTATTTTAAGCTGCTCTTCGCTTTCTTCTGCTTTACCAAGAGCTTATTCATACCTTTTATGAGCGCCTGTACGCTAGCTACGACGATGTCGTCGCCCACCCCTCTTGCAGAGGATATGTTACCCTCGTTGTCTCCTACTTTAACTATTACCTCAGCCATAGCGTCTGAGCCGCCGCTTAAAGCCTCCAGCCTATACTCCTTTAGCGATATCTTTGCAACCTTCTCAGTCACACTTTGGATAGCCTTCACAGCGGCATCTACAGGGCCGACACCAGTTGCCGAAGCGACATACACCCCCCCATCGAGAGTAAGCTTAACCGAAGCAGTGGGAACAACGTTAATACCAGTCATAACCGCTAGGTCGTTAAGCTGCAGAACCTTCTCCTCTTCTTCAGAGAGTTTAAGTACGGAGCGCGCGATCTCCTCTATGTCTGAGTCGGTCAACGTCTTACCTTTATCAGCGATTTCCTTCACCATGTTAACTATTTGGGCGAGCTGCTCATCTGTAGGAGAGAAACCCATCTCCTGAAGCTGTGCTCTTATGCCGTGACTGCCAGCATGCTTCCCTGCTTGAAGCCACCTCTTTCTACCTACGACTTCTGGGTCAAGGGGTTCGTAGGTGAAGGGTAGAGCGAGCACACCGTGCGTATGTATGCCAGATTCGTGCCCAAACGCGTTATCACCGACGATTGCTTTATTCGGCTGCACTAAAACGCCTGTGAGTCTTGATACTAGTCTGCTTGTCTCATATATGGCTCTGGTGTTGATCCTCGTCTTTATCCCATAAAGGTTGTGCAGCGCCATGACTACCTCTTCTAATGAAGCGTTACCCGCCCTCTCACCCAAACCATTAACTGTAACGTGAACCTCCGAAGCCCCGGCTTCAACAGCCGCAAGAGAGTTTGCGACAGCCAACCCAAAGTCGTTGTGGCAGTGCACAGCAATGGGTACATTCACCACGCTCTTCACTTCTCTCACTATCTGTGCCATCCTAGCTGGTGTTGAAACGCCAACGGTATCTGGTATATCCACTCTATCTGCACCAGCCTTAACAACCTCTTTATAGAACTCCTTCAGAGCCTGCAGGTCTGTTCTGGTTGCGTCTTCAGCCGAAAACTCTACAATAACTCCGTGCTTCTTAGCGTATTCCACACCCCAGATCGCCTTCTCCAGCGCTTGCTGCCTGCTCATCTTCAGCTTATATGTGAGGTGTATGTCTGAGGTCGCTATGAATAGGTGTATGCAGGAGACGCCAGCATCCAATGCGGCATCTATATCCGCCTTCTCCATACGGGCGAGTCCACAGACTTCAGCGTTCAATCCAGCTTTAGCAATAAGCTTCACAGCCTCAGCCTCACCTTTAGATGCGATGGGAAAACCTGCTTCGATGGTGTCCACACAGAGCTTATCTAACTGCTTCGCTATCTCCAGCTTCTCTTCAGGTGTTAACGTTACTCCAGGTGTCTGCTCACCATCGCGAAGTGTTGTGTCAAAGATTCTTATGCACCTATCTGCCAACCTAGAACCCTCCTTCTTAGCCTCTAGGGATCGCTGTCACACCTGTACGGGAGATATCGCGTATCCCGAAGGATGTGACGATCTTTATGAAAGCATCTATCTTATCTGAGTCACCTGTGACCTCAATAGTTAAGGTACCATCCCCCACATCAACCACCTTCCCTCTAAAGATCTGCACATAGTTCATCAGATCAGCCCTAGCCCTCTGATCCGGAGCGTTAACCTTGATTAAAGCCAGCTCACGCACAACAGAACTCTTAGGCTCAAGTCTGACTATCTTTATCACATCAATAAGCTTAGCCAGCTGCTTAACGAGCTGCTCAACCGTATCTTCGTTACCATTCACCACTATAGTCATCTTAGATAACCCAGGCTGCTCTATCGGACCAACAGTTATGCTCTCAATATTAAAACCTCGGCGCCTAAACATATTCGAAGCCCTGAAGAGTACCCCAGGCTTGTTTTCAACGATCGTTGAAATAATGTAGCTTTCACTCATTCTACAACTCCTCCGGACCGTACAGTATATCCTTCAACCCAGAGCCGGGGGGTACGAAGGGGTAGACATCTTCCTCAGGGTTTACTGGGACATCGATAACGGTTACAACTTCGCTTAGTAGAGCGTGGTTAAACGCCTTCTCGAAATCTTCGATGGTAGTCGCCCTTATACCAACCGCACCATACGCTTCGGCAAGCCTTACGAAGTCTGGTGTGCTACCGAATCTTACTGAAGAGTATCTTCGATTGTAGAAGATCCTCTGCCACTGCTCAACCATGCCAAGAGACCTATTATCTAAAATCACAACTACAACTGGTATCCCCTCCTCAACACAGACGGCAAGCGAGTTCTCAGTCATACAGAAGCTACCATCCCCCGCGAGATCCACAACAGGCACACTGGGCTTTGCAACCTTAGCGCCTATCGAGGCTGGGAAGCCGAAGCCCATTGTGCCCAATCCGGTTGACGTTATCCAAGTCCTCGGTTTTATGACCTTATAGTGTATTTCTGCAAACATCTGATGCTTCCCAACTTCTGTAGTAAGTATACCTTCAGGTGGCAGCAGTTCTCTGATCTTCTTTATGACCTGCACGCTCAAGAGGTTGTTTGAGCTGTCTAGCTTAGCGTTTCTTCTGACCTCCTCCCTTACCTCTTGAATGCGTTTCATCCAAGGAGAGTCTTCCCTCTGCTGCGCTATCCTAGCCCTGAGCCTCTCGTAAATCTGCTCTAATGTAACCTTTGCGTCGCCAACAATAGGTAGATGAACCTTCTTGTTCTTGCCAATTTCAGAGGGATCGATATCTACATGTATGATCTTTGCGTCTGGGCAGAATTCGTCGAATCTACCTGTAGATCTATCTGAGAAGCGCACCCCCACAGCCAGCAGACAATCAGCCTCAAGTACAATCCTGTTCGCTTCGGCAGTACCATGCATGCCTATTGGACCGAGCGAAAGAGGATGGTTCTCAGGGAAAGCACCCTTACCTATTAACGTAGTGACAACAGGCGCCATCAGCAGCTCAGCGATCTTCCTAAACGGCTCGTGAGCGTTTGAAAGGTTCACCCCACCCCCTCCCCAGAGTACTGGTCTCTCAGCGGATAGGAGAAGGTCCACTGCCTTCTCTACTTGAAGAGGGTGAGGGGTTACCACGGGCTTATACCCTCTTATAGTAACCCTCTCCGGGAATTCCATCTCCGCCTTCTCCTGCTGAACATCCTTCGGAATATCCACGAGCACTGGTCCTGGTCTGCCAGTTGAGGCTATGTAGAATGCTTTCTTGATATCCGATGGTATATCCTCAGCCTTCATCGGCTGAAAGGTATATTTTGTGATGGCTGTCGTTATACCTATTATATCAACCTCTTGAAAAGCGTCTCTTCCTATCATGGCTCTAGGGACTTGACCTGTTATGGCGACTATCGGCGAGGAATCCATATATGCTGTTGCGATGCCTGTAACTAAGTTAGTCGCACCAGGACCAGACGTCGCCATACATACACCAACCCTACCGCTCGCCCTGGCATAACCATCTGCCATATGGGCTGCCGACTGCTCATGCCTACAGAGGATTGATCTTATGCCGCTATCATACAGTTCATCGTAGATAGGTAGGTTCGCACCACCGGGTATGCCGAAGATGACCGAAACGTCCTCACGTTTAAGAGCCTCTACAACCGCTTCCGCCCCAGTCATTTCAACCATAATTCACACACTCCACCTGCATACCGAACCCACACCTCGAGGATAGAGATGCGGGCTTTAAGATACGAGCAACAACACGAGCTGCACCGCTACCAAACCACTCAATACAATTGGTTTCGGTGTCGGCAGCTCGCTCATCAAGCCCAGCACATATGCTTTAGAAGCATCGGTTAATAAACCTTCTCAAATGTTAATCTACTATAGCTTACAGCGCAAGTATCGCTTCAGACTCTCTTAGGACTCTACTTACAGGGTCTATCTCAAGACCTAAGCCCTCTAAGGCGTGTAGACCTAAAACTTCGCTATCTTTTTCTTCGGCAAAAACGACGATGGTTGTCGCTCTTCTACCTAAGCACTCAACAACCGCCTCACCGATCTCACGCTCAAGAATACGGTTGTCTACGCTTCTAAACCCTCTTCTGCCCATACTCTTTACTCCTATCTTTGCAAGCCTTTCACGCTTTATCCAACTATAGGTTGAACCAGTATCGACTAAAAGCTCGAGTTCCTCCTTCAGGGACTCATCCTTCGGGTTGTAGAGCTTAATGCTAGCTACCGTATAACCCATATTCTAGAGAAAGCCGCTAAACAATATTTTAAGCTTGCTGATAAAGATGGTGTCTTCAGATTGGAAGCAAACATAAAGCAATTAATATAGGATGCTACTTGCAGAGAGGCTTAGGTGTGCAGTCTGTTGAGAAGTGACACGATCAAAACGGGTGCTGATAGAGCGCCCCATAGGAGCCTCTTAAGAGCGGTTGGTGTGAAGGATGAGGATATGCGGAAGCCCTTTATAGGTATAGCGAACTCTTACACCGACATAGTGCCGGGCCATATACACTTAAAGGGTTTGGCTGAAGTCGTTAAGCAAGCAGTTAGAGAAGCTGGTGGGGTGCCTTTTGAATTCAACACAATAGCGGTGGATGATGGCATAGCCATGGGGCATCTGGGTATGCGGTACTCCCTACCGTCGCGTGAACTTATAGCGGATTCTGTGGAGACGATGGTTCAAGCACACTGCTTCGATGCACTAGTCTGCTTAGCGAGTTGCGATAAGATCGTGCCAGGTTTGCTATTGGCCTCGGTTAGACTCAATATCCCTACGATCTTTCTGAGTGGCGGACCTATGCCAGCGGGTAGATTAAAAGATGGAAGGGCAATAGACTTTTCAACCGTTTATGAATCAGTTGGAGCATACCATCAAGGTCTTATCTCACTCGAAGAGCTGGAAGCAATCGAGGAGGCAGCCTGCCCAAGCTGCGGCTCTTGTGCCGGTCTCTTCACAGCAAACTCGATGAAC
>JAAOZN010000083.1 GCA_011605775.1 Nitrososphaerota archaeon
TCCCGCCACCCATGCCTAAAGCATGTTAGTAGAGGTTCCTAAAATGCTTAGCTGTCCACGATACACTTACCAACACCGCAACAGTTCTGCAGATTCTAACTTGCGCTTATCCTAAGCGTTTTCAAATCTGCATATTTCAGTAGGCTCTTCTAGGTATCGGTTGATCGTGATCTCGCATACGATGCTGCAATGGTCTGCTATCTGCTCAAGTGTACCTATTATTGTTCTGAGGGATAAGTAGTAGTTTAAGTTAGGTACGTTGCAAGCCGCTGGATCTTGGCTGCATTGCCTAATAGTCGTGAATATCTTCTCGGTAAGGTTATTGGCTACAAGGTCTGCGTCATCTACTCTCTGGGCTGATTCGTTGGCAAGCTTCAGATCTAGTTGAAAGAAAGCTTTCATCGCTTTACTGTATATGTCCTCTACAAGCTCAAAAAATTCATAAACCGAGCGCAACACTTCCTCATTAGGGTCGTAACCTATTTCTATCAATCGAAGAATTTCTGTAGCTATGTCTTCTATGCAATCGCCTATCTCCTCGAGAAACTTAGCTACTGTTCTGCTACCAACGATATGCAGAGGATGTTCTATCCCAAGCTTCTTCCCTATCATTCTATCTCTTGTAGCTAAGAGGAGCTGCCTAACCACCAGCCAGTATATTCTATCTACCTCGTTCTCCATATGTAGCACCTCATTAGCCAAGTCTTTCCGCCTCTCCTTTAGACTACGGTAATCTGCATTCAACATCGAAGACGTGATTATATAGAGGCGCCTCAGAAGACCATTTACTGGGAACTTAGTCGGATCAACAAAGTTCTGTAGAGTGGTGTAGGTTAATGTCTGCTCCACTATGCTTATTCCCGTAAGCCGCTGCACAGTCTTTCTAATCTCATCTAGATGCATCTTGCTTAACCCCCTTCTAGAACTGATCTGGATGGTGTCATGCCCGATGATGTACATTCCTGTGATAAGTCTTGTAAGCAGCCCCTCCTCCGTTATCTTATCAGCCTCGACAACTACTTTAACAGGAGCCTTAGACTCTTTACCCATGCCTGGGAAGAGTCTTAGCGTTCCGTCTGCGTCTCTCATTAGAGACACTACGTCGCCTTGCTTTAAGCCTACTTCTTTAACCCAGTCCCTTGGTAGAGAGACGACTAGTGTTGAGTAGCCGACTTGCTGAACCTTCCGAATCTCTAACTCCATCGGCAAGAATATATTACACTTACCGCTATATATCATTTATTATAGCATAGGTGAGAACAGCTATATTATATAGTCCATGATAGCAGCAGTAGCGACATAAATTGTTACAAAAAGGGTCGTCCCTTCTTCTGGTTTGCATAATGAAGTGACGGATGATGTCAAGAAGAGCGGTAGTATATACAATAGTAAAAAAACTTAGATAATGTATATAGAAGCGCCTAGAGAGAGTAGTAGCTGACTTGGCGTCAGAAGTCAAACCCTCGCTCGTTCTAGGTTCGATGAGCATTTGCCCGGTGTGCGCCTCGACCTCCATTATAATTGATAGTGTAGCTGGTGAAGTAGTTTGTAGGATGTGTGGCGCAGTGATTACTGAGAGTGTACCCACCTTTGCCCCTGAGTGGAGGAAGTTAGATGATGAGAGTTCAAGAGCCGGGTTGCCCTGCACACTTCTCTCACACGATAAAGGGTTATCAACGACCATCTCTACATCACTTAAGGACGCAAACGGTAAGGCGATATCTGCTGATGGTGTTGCGACTATCAATAGACTTCGTCTGCTCGATAGGCGCGCAAGCATGCAGAACTCGACAAACCGCTCGCTACATAAAGGGCTAAAAGAGCTAGAGAAGATAGCGGATAAACTTGGAGTAAGCAAGACAATACTGGAACAGGCGGCGTGGATATACAGAAAAGTCCTCAAAGAAGGCTTCACGAGAGGTAGACCCATCCAAGCAACAGCTGCAGCAGCCTTATATGCTGCTTGCAGAGATTTAGAAGCTCCGAGGACTCTAAAAGACTTTGCCGCTATAACGAATGTATCTAAGAAGGAGTTGGCTAGGTGCTATAGAAAGATGCTCTCAGTGGTTGACCTCCAGCTGCCTACTGTAGATCTGATGAAATGTGTGTGCAGAGTAGCTGCGAATGTCGGGTTTGGAGAGAAGGTAAAGAGGAAAGCGTTTGAATTGGTTAAGTTAGCCCAGAAGTCCGGGAACTTGGTGGGTAAAGACCCGATGGGGACAGCAGCAGCGGTTCTTTACATCGCAGGAACGCTGGAAGGTGAGCCTATAAGGCAGAAGGATCTAGCTAAGGCTGCTGGTGTAACTGAGGTAACCATTAGGAATAGATGCAGAAGTCTCAAAGCTTTTGTAAAGATGAACTGGCTGTAAGGTAGAGACAGGTCTGGGTTAGGTTTATATCTATGACCAAACCGCCTACAGTCTGTTAAGCTTGATGTCGCTTAACAGAGTAGGTAGATATAACCTTGCCAGAACCTGGTATAGTAAAGTATCTAGTAAAGCTAAGGTTCGACGTAGAGGGTGTAGTTGAAAAAGCCGATGTGATAGGCGCGATCTTCGGTCAAACAGAAGGACTTTTCGGTCCAGAGATGAACCTAAATGAGCTTCAGAAGTCGTGGAAGGTAGGTAGGATAGAGATTAACATAAGTTCAAAGAATGATAGGACCAGTGGTGAGGTCCTTATACCGATGTCTACAGATATCTCCACAGCAGCGCTCGTGGCAGCAGCTGTCGAGAGCGTCGATAAAGTGGGTCCCTGTTCAGCCCGCTTTACCTTAGTGGGGATAGAAGATGTTAGGGCTGCTAAGAAGAAGCTGATCGTTGAAAGGGCTAAACAGATTCTTAGGGAGTGGGCATCGAAGGCTATGAGTGAAAGCGAGGAGATCGTACGTGACGTTATCGAATCGACAAAGAGGGCGCGTGTAATCGCTTTTGGTAAAGAGGGGCTGCCTGCTGGACCTGGTGTGTATACTGCAGATCAGATAATCGTAGTCGAGGGTAGGGCTGATGTTATAAATCTCCTTAGAGCAGGCTTTGAGAATGTCATCGCTCTTGAAGGCGCCAAGATACCTGAATCTCTAATAAGATTTTTGCGTGAGAAGAAGGTTATACCCTTCTTAGATGGGGATAGGGCTGGGGATCTTATATTACGCGAGTTAGAGCAGGTTGGAGCTAATATTGTGCGTGTGGTCAGGGCGCCTAGAGGTAAGGAGGTAGAGGAACTAACACCGGTTGAGATCATAGAGCTGCTTAAAGAGGAGCCTACATCAACCAAGAAGACGCAGGTACTGCAAGATGCCTTTACCGAGAAGGTAGCTTCTCTCTACGGTTCGCTTAACGGTACCCTGGAGGCTGTGGTGCTTGATGAAGCTCTAAACGAAATTGCGAGGATGCCTGTTAACGAGCTATACCCAAGTTTAGAGAAGGCAAGCGGATACACGCACATAATCTTCGATGGTATCATAACGCAGAGGCTTGTGGATGCAGCATCAAAGGCTGGTGTCAAGACGCTCATTGGGCATAGACTGGGTGAGCTGCAGAATATACCTGAAGGGCTTAGAGTTAACACATTCAAAGATCTCGGTATAGAGTAGCAGCATCTTTGATAATCCATAAGCTCAGTCTGAAGAAGGGCTTCATAGCGTTAACGCCTGAAGATGAAGACGACCTCTGGGCGTTAAGAAGGGTGATCGAACCAAGGGATCTGCTGACTACCTTGACTACGCGTTCTATAAAGCGTCAAGGTGAGTTCATCAGACCGGACAAGGGCGAGCGGATACCTGTACGCATAACGCTTGAGGTGGAAAAGACGACTATAGATAGCAGCCTAAGCCGCCTTAGAGTATTCGGTAGGATCGTTAATGCTTCGGACGAATCGGTCAAGAAGGGTGCTCACCACTCCCTCCTCATAACACCTGAGAAGAAGATCGAGCTTCAAAAGACTGCATTCAGCCATTTACACCTAAACATCTTAAAGAAGGCTTACAGCTCTGAACCAAGCTTTATAATCCTAGCAGTTGATAGGAGAGAAGCAGCGATAGGCAGAGTTAAGGGCGCACACCTTAAGATTATAACCAATATAGAGTCTTTCGCTGGTGGGAAGGCGTATTCAGAAAGCAGTGCAATACAAGCATACTATAGCAAGGTTATCGAAGCGCTTAAGGCAAGCGCTAGAGAAGGTGAGATGATCTACATCGTAGGCCCGGGACCTACTAAAAACGCCCTAGCTAACCTACTAAAGGGTATAAATAAGATAGGGAAGCGTGTTGTCGTAGTCGAAGGTGTGGACGTTGCTGGGGAGGATGGCGTCCGTATGGCTCTAAAGTCGCAGAACCTCCAGCAGCTCTTAAAAGACCATAAGATAGTCAAGGCGTCTTTACTCGTGGAAGAGGTTCTTCAGAGAATCGCAAAGAACGATGGTAGGGTTGCTATTGGGTTAGATGAAGTGGCTAGGGCTGCTGAAGCCGGCGCTGTAGAATATCTTCTCGTCTCAGACAAAGCCTTCGCTGAAGAAGCCAAAGAAGAAGGAATTGTTCAGCTCTTAAATAAGGTCGAATCCACTAGGGGGCAGATCTATCTTTTAGACGCTTCAACAGAGGTTGGGCTTCAGATCTCTGCGTTAGGCGGTGTAGTAGCTCTACTTCGTTTTGTGTTGTCAAGTTAGTGTTTCCAATATCCACTTCAAGTAACCTTCGCCTACACCATCTACGTTTATTTCAAGTAGCTCAGGCACCTCGTAACTATGTGTCTTCAGCACCTCGCTCTTCAGCTGCTCCGCTTTTGTGGCTAATGTCTTGTAAATAACCAAGTACTCTGTAGCATCCTCCGTCTTGCCTTTCCACTTGTAGATCGATCTTACTTTGAAGAATGTGGCGCAAGCTGAAAGCCCCTTCTCGACCGTATTCTTCGCCGCATCAGCTGCCTTCTCCTCAGACTCATAAGTCGTCATAACGACGCATACTTTATCCAAACTCGCAGCCACCTATCTTTACTTAGCACCTAAACGTCTTTTATCGATTACCGTTCTGGTACTGAGAGCATTCTTAAGTAAGAGGGGGATCTGTGAAGGAAGCTCTGCTACGGCAACGCCAGCGCTGGTTAAAGCGGCTTTCTTCTCTTCAGCAGAGCCTGAGCCTAATGATATTATCGCTCCAGCGTGCCCCATTCTCTTACCTTTCGGCGCAGACCTACCAGCAATATATGCGACTACGGGCTTTGATAAACCTTTGTTACGCAGGTAGGCTGCTAACCTCTCTTCGGCATCCCCACCTATTTCACCTATAACTACAACGGCTTCGGTCTCCTGATCTTCTTCAAACATCTTAAACACGTCTACAAAATCTAACCCAATAACAGGGTCTCCACCTATTCCAATCGCTGTGCTCTGCCCAAACCCGCTCTTGGTAAGAGCCCAAGCCACTTCATACATCAAGGTCCCGCTTCTTGACACTACCCCAACCCCGCCTCTCTTGAATAGGTGTCCAGGCATTATCCCAACCTTAGCTTCGCCTGGCGTTATCACACCGGGACAATTCGGTCCTATAACCTTAACATCCTTGCTTGATGCGTAGGCGAGCATCTTCATGGTATCGTGCACAGGTATACGCTCAGTTATTACGATGATAAGCTTGATCTCTGCATCTACAGCCTCGTTTACGGCATCTGGTGCTGAAGGTGCTGGTACGAAGATTATTGAGGTGTTGATGTCTGGGTGTTTATCTAGAGCTTCTGCTACCGAATCGTAGACTGGTATATCATTAACATAGGTCCCACCTTTACCTGGTGTTACGCCTGCAAGAATCTTTGTGCCATATCTGAGCATATGGGCTGCGTGTAAGGATCCCTCCCTACCAGTTATCCCCTGTATGAGCACTTGTGTGCTAGAGTTTATGAGTATTGCCAATTTTTAACCCCCCTACTCGCCTTCACAGCGGCTTCGGCTGCTTCTTCTAAGCTCTCATAATATCCTATACCTGCATCCCTCAGTATCTTACGCCCCTCTTCTTCATTCGCACCAACCAATCTCACGACAGCAGGCACGCCTTTGGTTACTGAAAGAGCTTTCACCAAGCCTAGCGCTACTTCGTCACATCTTGTTATACCACCGAGGACATTCAAGAACAGCACCCTCACTTTGGGGTTTCTTAAAGCTATTTTGAGAGCTTTTTCAACAATCTCCTCCGTCGCCCCCCCGCCTACATCAAGGAAGCAAGCTGGTCTACCGCCAAAGATAGTTACGGTGTCCAGCGTGGCCATAACTAGTCCAGCACCATTTCCAACTATCGCTATATCGCCATCTAATTCCACGTAGCTTAGACCCTCACGCCTCGCCTCCCTTTCAAGCTCGGTGAGATCTTCGTCTTCCTGACCGAATTCGCCGTGCCTAAATAGAGCGTTATCATCGATTATGATCCTAGCGTCAAGAGCTATTAGTGAGCCGTCTTCCGCTAAGGCTAGCGGGTTACTTTCTAGCAGCTCACAGTCAAGATTTTGAAAGAGTGCGTATAGGTTAAGCGTGAGCTCAGTAAACGCTTTGGCTTCTTCTCCTTTCAGACCAATGGACCTCGCTATCTGATAGGCTTGGTGGCGCATAAGACCCACAAGCGGGTCTATATGCCTCTTCACTAGCAGATCGGATCGCGTCCTCAGAAGTTCTTCTATGTCGATGCCTCCAACACTAGACGCTAAAACGATCGGCATCCTTGCTGAGCGGTCGATCGTGAAACCCAAGTAGAGCTCCTCCTTAGCTTTGATCCACTCCTCTACTAAGATAGCCCTCACTTTGAGCCCGTTGATCTCGGTTTTAAAGAGCCTTTCAGCTTCAGACCTCACAGTAGATTCAGAGTCAGCTTTAACCACACCTCCAGCCTTACCCCTACCAGCAACTGTGACCTGAGCCTTCAGCATAACCGGCCCTCCGATAGCTCTGTATGCTGAAACAGCTTCTTCAACGTCCCTAACTAGGATGTGCCTAGGAACCTTCACGTTTACGGTGGAGAACGCTCTAAGCGCTTCATATTCTTGGAGTTTCACACTATAAATATAGCTTAAAGATACTAATATTGTTTGTTCCTCAAATATGCGAAAATGTATTTAAGGTGAGGTTTTACTTAAGGATGGATATGAGAGTCTCGGTCAAGACTGACAAAGCACCTAAACCAGCTGGACTGTACTCACAAGCAGTCAGAGCGGGCGACTTCATATTTATCTCTGGGCAAGTTGGGATAGATCCAGCTACGGGAAGGTTTGTTGAAGGGGGCGTAGAGGAGCAGACTAGGCAGACACTTAGAAACATAGAATCCATACTTACAGCTGCAGGTTCAAGTTTAGACGATGTGGTAAAGATCTCGGTCTTCCTAAAGGATGTTAAAGACTTTCAGGTGATGAATAAGGTCTTTGCAGAGTTCTTTAAGGAGCCGCCTCCAGCTAGAACCACAGTTGGTGTGGAATTTTTTGCCCCAGAAATGCTTGTTGAAATCGATGCAATAGCCTACTCACCGAAGTAAACAAGATGCTGGAAAAAGAAAAGATGGGTGCTTGTCGTCTAAAGCCCTAGTAGAGCATCTAGCGATATGACGCCCCCGCCCAGCACCATCAGAGCTACACTAGATGCTATGATGACTGTATCCAGCTCCCAACCCTTGAGGTAGCCTTTAGTCTGTTTATACTGCTGCTCAAACGCACCCATAGGTATCGGCGCATAAGCCAACTTAGTTAAATAGAGGGTTGTCGTAGCAATCATGTATATTACGAAGAAGATCGCGATTAGCCAAGTAGTCCCAATAGAAGGAATAGTCCTCCGAAGAACTCAAGAATGGCGGCAACTTCAAAGCCGGCTCTCGGAACCCCTACACTCTGCATCATAGGTATCATCTGCTGCCTCGCCTCTTTTACAAACACCTTGGGGTAGCCGTGGATTATCATGAGGACGCCTACAAGCACCCTTATCACCAGCGACGCTAGATCTGAGTATGCAGCTAATCCACCTAGCATGTTGCACTCTAATTTTACTATACAAATTAAACTATAAATAGTTTATACCAGTAAACTGATGGCCGGAAATTGCGAATTTGAGGCAACACTACAGCTCCTAGCTCGTAAGCACACTTTAACTATCCTCAGAGTTCTTGCGGTGAATAGCACTATGTGTTTTAACGAAATCAGAAGGGTTACACGCGTTAACCCGAAGACGCTTACTGACCGCTTAAGAGAGCTTGAAAAAGAGGGGTTGGTTAGGAGAAGCGAGTTGAGGAAGATTCCAAGGGAGGTCAGATATAGCTTGAGTGAGAAGGGTTTTGATCTAGCCAAGGTATTTGAGGTCATCGCTGCTTGGCACCGAAAGTATTCTAACATTTAATTAGGCGAGTGAGAAGCTCATCGCCACAAGCCGTTTCGTCTTTCTTAAAGCTGGTAGGCTGCGATTCGACGTTCTAATGGTTGGTGTTGGACATCTCTCTAAGAGTTGACAGAACCTGATTATTGAGGTAGGAGGTAGGGGAAGAAGAGCATAGAGAGAACTAGGCTGAGGACCAAAAGAGTTACGCCGAGAGTAAGCCGTTTTATAGTCTCTTCACTAGCGATGTTCTTAAGAGAGCCTTGCAGCAGCGCTCTGAACGTCTGCCCCCCGTCAAGCGGGTAGATTGGGAGGGCGTTGAATATAGATATGTTAAAGTTTACGAACCAGATCCAAAAGAAGAGGTTAGCCAGCGTCGGATATAGAGAGCCTAGAGGGGATGAGTAGAAGTGTGACATAAGCTGTGAAAAAGGTATGAGCTGCTGATTAGCGGTTGAGAAAGTAGGCCAAACCAGATACAAGAGGGGATTGACCCTCCAAGCATCCCTGTAATTATCGAGCACCTCTCTGAGCCCAACACCGGTCAACCCGAGATAGCCCTTGGAAGAATTATAGGGGTTTGCCGCAGCTGAAACCTCAACACTATAAGAACCTATTACCTCCCCTCCGGCCAACCTCACAAACCCCAACACAACTGTATCCCCAGGCTTGAGTGTAGAAAGAGTGTTATAAGCATCACCCATATCCTTGGTGCTGACGCCGTTTATCGATGTGAGCACATCACCAGGCTTTATACCAGCCGTATGCGCGGAGTACCCTTCGGCAACCGCTGTTACACCAATTCCATCGACTATAGGTGCTGCTGAGCCGAGTAGTGTAAGCAGAATTAGCAGACTGATTAACGCGACCACCATATTAGACCCAGGCCCTGCTGCGAGGACCCGCCCTGAGTCTCTCGCTCTTGCCGCGCGTATCTCTTTATCATCAACTTCAACGAACGCACCTATCGGGATGAATAAGAAGAAGAGCAAGCCCGTGGACTTCACCGGAAAGTTCAGACTTCTAGCCAAGACGCCATGTGCTGCTTCGTGAATAACGATCCCCACGATAAGTGCCACCCAACCGTATAATAAGGGAAGGTAGGGGTTGAGACCTGGTATAAGTAGGTTTGCAAGGGGTGTAACAGATCTAATATACTCTCTCGCCAAGGCATTAGATACGATTAGGCTGACAGAGCGGATCACGATGTAGAGTCCGATTACGGCTATGATGGGCATAAGGAGTGTAAAGATCCAGCCTAACCAAGGTGTTAGAATGTATCTGCCCAGTCGATCAAGCAGCCTTAACCCACGTTTAGTCTTCACTATTAGAAGTGGTGGTTGGAACTCCACTACACCGAACTTCTTTCCTTCTTTTTCGTCTGGCAACCGTCTTTCTACCGTAGGCTTGGAAGTTCAGATATATAATCTAGTGAGCTGCACTATACAATGATGGCTACGCTTCTGAAGTGCAGTAGATGCGGAGAAGCATCGGTGTATTATAGATACTATTCAGGCGAGAGGCTTTGTAGAAGCTGCTTCATAGAATCGATCATCGAGAAGACCAGACGAACGATCTCAAAGTATAAAATGCTGAGCTACGGCGACAAGATAGGTGTAGCTGTTTCAGGTGGAAAGGATAGCCTAACCCTACTTCATATACTATCCAAAATAACAAGTGGGCACGCTTCTGAAATTGTGGCGCTTATCGTAGATGAGGGGATAGAAGGGTATAGGGAAGAAGCGGTTAAGCACGCCATTCAAACGTGCAACAAGCTGGGAGTAAAGTACCGCATACTCAGCTTCAAAGATGCCTATTCTCTAACATTAGATGAAGCGATCAAGCTAAGGACGGATAAAAGTTTAGCCGCTTGCACCATCTGTGGTGCACTCAGAAGGAGGGCTATAGATCAGTTAGCTAAAGAAGCTGACGTAGATGTCGTAGCCACGGCTCACAACTTGGATGATGTCCTCCAAACCTTCCTCATGAACCTATTCTCAGGCGACATATGGCGGGTTGCTAGAAGTAGAGTTTTAGAAGAAACCTCAGAGTTCTTCCCTGTGAAGCGTGTCAAACCTCTGATGGAGATACCTGAGGCTGAGGTAGCGCTCTTCGCTTATCTTAAAGGTATACCTTTTCAGCGTGCAAGCTGCCCCTATATGAGTGAATCCATAAGGTCTGAGGTAAGATCTATACTAAACGAAATGGAGCTCAGGCATCCCGGCATAAAGTTTAATCTACTCAGATCCTACCTTAAGATCTCATCCAACCTAAAGCTCGAAGCGAAGAGTCTTGTATGCAGTCACTGCGGCTACCCCTCCTCCAATCAAATATGCAGCGTCTGCACTATACTCACTAAGCTCAAAAGTGAAGCAAACAGAGCAAAACGTCCAAATACCACTCAAACCTAAACTTCTCCCGGTGGCGGGGAGGGCTGGGAGGCTAGCCGTCTCCCAAACCTGAAAACGGCTACACGCAGGAGCCAGTAACCACCAGGTAAAACACCGCATCTGAAAAACCCGCCAACCGGATGGGAATGAAGCCGCGCTGCGGTGGGTAGCAGCAAGGAGCACTCCTCTCGAAGGGGAGGGTGTGACTCTCAACCACCGAACCGAGTCAGGTCCGGGAGGGAGCAGCTCTAAGGTGGGGCTGGCTACGCTGCCGCATCTACGTGGTCAACTTCATCTGGTTGGAGATGGGGCTCGGTTGCGGTGTGAATTCTGGTGGAGCCGCCACCTCCGAGCACATATCTAGCGATATTTGATTAGTTTACTTGGTTAGTTGGGTAGATTCCTCTTCTTTAAGCAGCTTCCCCTCAACCAAAACCGCGTTGACTTGATAGATTTCTTCTGTAATCGTGTTACCTCGAACCAGCTTTCGTCTCCTCTCGCCTTTTTCAGCCTTACGTAGCCCCGTTCCCCTTGTTAATAGAACATACTTCTTCACCCCGCCTAAAACATCTGCACGCATAGGGAAACCAGCTTTATCACTTCCGCCAGTTATCTTTATCTTACCGGGTATACCGATGACTTCAGCATCGAATATGTCGCCTATCTTAAGTCCTACCAGCGGTTGAGCCAGCTGATCTTTTAGCTCCTTGCTGATGGATTTACCTGTTTTAGGGTCTGAGACCACTAATTTGAAGGTTGGCAAGCCGCACCAGACAGAGACCCCTACATCTAGCTAAATAAGCGTTTAATGCAAACACACTAACCCAGAGTGTGGTGTTTACTGTATCAACGGTTCATAAGGTCCACAAATCTTAAAGGTTGGGTAAGCGCAAAATAGATTGCTATGACCCTAAAAGTTGGGGAAAAGGCACCGGACTTCACCTTAAGAGACCAAGACCTAAAGCAAGTCAAACTTAGCGATTATCGAGGTAAAAAAGTTGTGCTAGCCTTCTTCCCAGGCGCTTTTACATCGGTGTGTACAAAAGAAATGTGCAGTTTAAGAGACGCTTTACATAACTTTAACAAGCTTGATGCTGTGGTGCTGGGTGTAAGTGTTAATGATCCCTTTACGTTAAAGGGGTTTGCTGAGAGAAATATGTTGAACTTCCCACTTCTAAGCGACTATGATCGCAAGGTTATCGAGATGTATGACATAGTCCACAGAGACTTCGCTGGGCTCAAGGGTTACTCAGCTTCGAAGAGAGCCGTCATATTAGACCGAGAAGGTGTGGTGAGATATCTTTGGGTTTCGGAGGATCCGAAAGTTGAACCAGACTACGATTTGATTCAAGCCGAGCTTGCAAAGATAAAGTAGAGATCAAAAGTTTTAAGAGTCGTCGATGCCGTCTTCGCCCTATTGGCTCTGTTAGAGTTTAACGGAAAAAGACCTAGGCTGGGCAAGGATGTCTATGTTGACCCTACAGCTAGGATCCTAGGTGATGTCGAGTTATGTGATTACGCTGCTGTTTGGTTTGGTTGCTTGGTTAAAGGCGAGTTTAAATCAACAAAGATCGGAAGAAGTAGTGTAATTATGGAGCAGTGTTTTGTGGAAGATACGCACATAGGTGAAGAAGTGCTGGTAAGCCACAGAGCCGTCCTCCATAGATGTATAGTTGAAAGTAGAGTGCTGATAGGAATAGATGCCGTTATCTTAGATGGTGCACAGATTGGGGAAGGAAGCATAATAGGCGCAGGGAGCCTAGTAACGGCTGGCACAAAAATACCCCGTGAATGTGTTGCATTAGGTTCGCCAGCTAAACCGTATAGGGGAGTCGCTGAGAAGGATAGAGAATTGTTCAAGAAGGCTCTAGAGGAAGCAGCTTGGAAGACCTCTCTATATAAGATGATTTTAAGCGGCTCACTCGAGCCCTAACCTTTTGATAAGCCTCTTATGCTCTTCTTCGCTAATCCAATCTACTTTCAGATACTCGATTATCTCCTCCCTAGTTAAGCCTATCCTCTTAGCTTCCTCTACTGTAAAACGGTAAGCTTCAATTTCAATAGGGTTATCGACATAAGAAAGCTCCTCATTAAAGAGCTGCTTACCATCCAAGAACTGTTTAAGATGGTAGAGCTCGTGGATGATATCTAGATAAAGGGTTCTCAAGTCGCTATGCTTTAAGTGGTAGGTGCTTACCAGCAGATGTCCATCAACATCACTAACACCCATATATCCATAGCGTGAAGAAAAGAACTCCACTTTAAGATTGCTTAGAATCTCCTCCGTCCTATCTCCAAAGAGGCTTCGAACAGCAGGGACCTTCTCAAAGCCTTTAAAGTAGTCCGTAAAGCGAAAGAGTTTCGTAGGAACATCACGAATTATAGTTATGTCATCCAGCCCCGCCATCACCCTATTATTATACTCGCCTGCTTAAAAAGAAAACTAAATTACTAGATAACGAGTACCCGAACACAGGGCGAAGATGAAGTATATGGTTGACGCTATGCTCTACGGTTTAGCTAAGGAGCTGCGTGAACTAGGAATCGAGTGCGAGACAGCGTCTAAGCTCATACGGGGCGACGAAGACTCGAGCATAAGTATACCAGACCCTGACATAGTAGAATACCTCTTGAAAACTAAGGGAGAGGTCTGCTTAATAACGCTAGACAGCGAGCTAGCGCAATACTGTGCCAAATTCAACCTACCTTGCATAAGAATACAAGATCTTGTAATAAGGCATATTCTAGAGCAGAGGAAGCGTAGCTGAGATACTCTTCAGCCGGCGGTTAAGCCGGTTTTGACGCACTTACTTTAATCTCTGCTTGAAGATCTTTTATCTTAGCCAACTTCTTTGCTAACTTCTTCTTCTCCTCGATATTCATAAGCCTAGCGATGACTATTCTTTGTGCTTGCGGCGAGCCTGCTCCGTGTAGGGATTCGGTTAAGTAGCCTACCGCATTTCTACCTATAGTCATGTTCTCTATTAGGCGAAGTATTCGAATCCTGTCTTCTGGGTCCACACCCTCCTTCGTTGCCAAGAACTTTCTTACAAGCGGTCCAGTGACAGGATTCTTAAGCTCCTTTTCAGATGGTAGTGTTACTACAAAGCCTCCCGCTAGATCTTGAGCTAACCTAGCTATTTCGTAAGTGAATCTTGTAACGTTGTGTTTACATACGTTTGCAAGTAGAGGATCACACTGCCAGTTCCCAGCCTTCGTCTTATACGATGAATAAGATGATGCTATACCTGTGCCAAATATGGTCTCATTGAGGTGCGCCATCTCAACCAGCTTCTCCCTGATATGACTCTTATCGCCGACGCCGTTATAATCGGCTATAAGGGCGGCAGCGCCTATCAGCACATCACCAACGCCGCTCTTGCACGTATAGCTTCTCCTATGATATGCTGTGAATCTGTCTATTAAGGTGGGTACGAACTCTATCTCACCGCACATAAACACATACTTCCATGGTACAAACACATCCTCGACGACTATCAAAGCTTCCTGCCCAGAGTAGAGGGAGTTACCTGCATCGATCTCCCCGCCATCAACTATTCTCGTATCACAGGATTGCCGGCCATAGATGTAGGTCAAACCAGGTGCATCAACGGGTACAGCGCAAGAGACTGCGTAATCCTCTTCACCAGGTTCGAGGCGCATGGTCGGCATAAAAATCAGCCAATGTGAGTTTATGCAGCCTGTCTGATGAGCCTTTGCCCCTCTTATCACTACCATCCTTCCTCCTCTCAACAACGTGGAGAAAGAGGTCTGGGTCTATCTGTTTTGATGGTCCTACACTTCTATCTCCTTTAGGGTCGGTCATGGCGCCGCCTATTACAAGATTCTCTTCTTGAACATATTTTACAAACTCTACGAAGCGCTTATGATACTCGGTCTTATACTTTTCATCTATCTCATAAGTTACCGAGTAGAGTGTGTTCAAGGCATCCATGCCTACACAGCGCTGAAAGCAGGTGCCTGTAAGCTGACCTAATCTCCTCTGCATCTTGTTTTGCAGCACCACATCTTCTGCGCTCTCTGTTATGTGTAGGAAGCGGTTGACAGGTTTGCCTATTAGAGACGAGTAGGCTTGGCCAAGATGAGGCTCTCTAACGGCAAGATCATAGGTTTCCGCCACCGCATTTATTGATGGTCTGATTATTGGGTGGTCTACTGGGTTCTCTATGAGCTGCCCCATATAGTAGACCTTAAGCTTACGCTTCCTCAGACTCTCTATATATTCTTGTCCGTTTCGGATCGGCACAAGTATTATTATCCACTATTTGGTTTATAAATATATCGCAAAAGAAAACTTTAAACTAAAGCGTAGCGCATATAACAATTGAGTCGTCATGAAGGCTATGAAGCTAGTGGAGTTTGGGAAACCCCTTCAGCTAATCGAAAGCGAACCACCACCGCTGTTAGATGATAATGTGTTGGTTAAAGTTGAGGCTTGTGGTGTATGTCACAGTGACATACATCTAAGTGACGGCTACTATGGTGCCAAAGAGGAGGAGAGGTTGACAATAAGAGATAAACGGATACGCCTACCTTTAACCTTGGGCCACGAAGTTGCTGGGAAGGTAGAAGCCAAAGGAAGAAGTGTAACTGGGTTTGAAGTTGGTGAGCGTGTCGTGGTTTATCCTTGGATAGGTTGTGGTGTCTGCGGCTTCTGCAGAGCAGGGCTTGACAACCTGTGTGAGAGACCACAATCGTTAGGTGTTTATTCTGATGGCGGCTATGCGGAATATGTTGTTGTACCTAATCAGCGCTACGTCTTGAGATATGATGGTTTAAAGCCAGAGGAGGCAGGTGTTTTGGCATGTTCGGGTATAACTGCGTTGCAGGCGGTAAAACGTGCGCAGATTAAGCCGGATGAGATCGCTGTGATAATAGGCGCTGGCGGAGTAGGCGGTATGGCTATACAGCTCGCTAAATCTTTGACAGCATCTACCGTAGTTGTGTTAGATGTGAATGATAAGAAGCTAGCATACGCAAAAACTCTAGGCGCCGATCTCACGATAAATTCGGCTCAACAAGACGTTTCAGCCGCGTTAAAAGAAGCGTTCAAAGGTAAGAGAGCGAATGCTGTTATAGATTTTGTAGGCAGCACCCAGACTGTAGAATCAGCTCTAAAAATCCTCGGAAAGGGTGGCAGGCTCGTAGTAGTCGGTTTATTTGGTGGGGTTCTTAAGATCCAGATACCTCTTCTGCCCATAATGGCTTTCAACATATTGAGCAGCTACACAGGTACACTCACCGACTTACAGGAGATGCTTCACCTTGCAAGCCAAGGGGTGGTAAAACCCGTGATTTCAACGTCATTTCGACTGGATCAAGCCAATGAAGCTTTGTCTAGCTTGCGAAAGGGAGAGATCGAGGGCAGAGCGGTAATAAAACCCTAAACGCTAATCATTCACCCCAAAGATCTCTCGCGACATCGCTTAGACCTAGGGAGACAAGCTTCTCTTTGCTGGGTTTGCTTGTGGCAGCATCCCAGCCACGTGCTTCATAATATTGGGGTAAAAGTTCATCCAACTTAACAACCGCTCCAGCCTTTGTTGGTAGCGTTAGTAGCCTCTTTGGCAGAGTATCTTCGCTCTTGCTGCAGCCGTGCTTAACATTAAAACACTTCTTAAGATTGAATATCTTTTCACCAAGCATCATAACGTCAGCCAAAGAGAGGTTTAACCCAGTTACAGCGTTATACACTTTAAGCATATATTCATTGGAAGGGTAGCCTCGCGCATCTACAGCAAACAGGCACCAGCCTGAGGCTTGCGTAAATGCATTCCAATCCTCTACTTCCTTCACGAGTTTACCCTTGCCTTCCGTGGAGAATCTAGTTTTGAGTTCTCTGAATAGGCTTAACCCCTCTGTATGTCTTCCCCCTGTTGGTGTGCAAGCGTAATGTGCACCTACACCTTGAGCTGCTCTTGGGTCGTGCATGGCTATCTCCAACCCTTTTGAGTGTATAGCGTATTCTTCAGCACTGCCTCCTATTTGCTTAGCAGCCCTTCTAACACCTTCTGCTAATATGTCGCCGATTCCCTTTCTTTCTCCTATCATCTCCAATAATTGCAGCAGAGCCTCCCCCTCGCCAAACTTCAGCTTAAGACCACCTGTATCTTTCTCGCTTAAGACACCTTTTTCAAAGCACTCCATCGCAAACGCTATCACACCTCCTGCTGAAATCGTATCTAAACCGTAGAGGTTACAGAGGTTATTTGCTTTGGCGATAACCTTAGGATCATTGACTCCGCAATTAGGACCAAACGAGGCTACCGTCTCATATTCAGGGCCCTCAACCCCCTCCTCAACTTCATATGGCCCGTCTAGAGCTTTATTGACTCTTCTGCAGCCTATGGGGCAGGCGTAGCAAGTACGGTTCTTTAAGAGGATGGTCTCGTATCCTCCTGGGTATGCTACCATTTCAACATATGCGTCAGAAGGTCCGAAGCTTGAGCCGCTCCAATTATAAGCTGGTACATCACCCAACTGCCAGAAGAATGCGAAAGATCCGGGTGTTCCTCCCTTCGTGAACGATACTACATTCTTGTTAGTCTTAACGTAGTTTGTTATCTCTACCACCAGCTGCTTGAGTGTTGACGGGTCTGCGACGGTCGGATTCTTACTTCCTTTAACAACGACAGCTTTAAGGTTCTTTGAGCCCATTACAGCACCGACACCGCATCTAGCAGCCGCCCTATCTGCTTCATCATTCATTATGGCTGCGAATCTGACCATCTTCTCACCCGCTCTTCCGATGGTGCAAGCTTTTAGTTGCGGTTCTCCTAGATCGCGTTTTATCGCTCTTTCAGCTTCTCTAGCATCCATCCCCCAGTATGCTGAGGCGTCCCTCAGCTCAACCCTCCCATTATATAGGAGTAGAAGCGTAGGTTTACGTGCTCTTCCGCTTACAACAATAACGTCATAGCCACACTTCTTTAATTCAGCTGGGAAGAAGCCGCCACCGCTAGCATCGCCGAAGTATCCAGTGAGAGGCGACTTTGTGACAACGGTGTACCTTGATGCGGTAGGTGCTACGGTACCAGACAAAGGTCCTTGTGTGAAGATTAATCTGTTATCTGGATCTAGGGGTGCGACCCAAGCCGGCACTTCATCGTATAGTAGTCTTGCACCCAATCCTACTCCTCCCACATACTCTCTACACCATTCAGCAGGCAGATCTTTCTCTAGAATCTTACTTGACGACAGATTGACCCACAGGATCTTACCCATAAACCCACCTAACTTTGCAGCCAAGAACTATACCCACAATATAAACTAAAAATACGTTAGATATATTTCTTACGCTAATAACGCCCTGCCTAACTCTTACATAAGGAGCATATGGGATAAGCGGAGAACAAAGAAAGATACCCTAGTAAAGTAACAGGCTACCATCGCGCAGCTTAATTCATTCCTTACTTGGGGATTCGAGAAGAGTTGGTATCTTATGCTCGATACCCATATATAGCTTGGGAGAAGTTATTTTAGCCAACTTTGATTAGATGTTAGGTGGTAGAGGATGGGTATTCTTTGCGTAGCATCCCAGACGCCGCTAATCCAGCTCATAAACACTAACGTGGTTGGAGGCGCAGGAGTTACTGACTTCTCTACTCTTACTGAAGGTGTGGATTATAGATTCAGCCCAGGCGGCGTCAGCAGGATGCTCTACCCGCTGTTGAAGCGGATGATGCAGAGTGGTATAATAGAGGGGGTTGAGTGGATCTCTTTAAATCCCAATGCTCCACCTAAAGCATCGCTTAAAGGCATCAATCTCAGCCACGTCACCTTACCTCAAGCAAAGATTAAAGGCTATGGCGCAGTGAAAGAGGGGATTTGGCGTCTATTTCACGGTCTGTGGAAACCAGAAGTCCCTGAATTTTGGTGTGACGAGTACATCGACTACATGTTCTTGAATCGTAAGTTCAGTGAGTTGGCTTACGCTCTCCATCGTCAACTTGATTTTGATGGCTTCTACATACACGACTTTCAGCTCTTGCCGATGGGGTCTATGCTCCCCACGGCCGAGCCGAAGATATTTAGGTGGCATATACCATTCAGAACGCATGATCTACCTAGGAGCTGGCAGCTAGCCCTACTAAAGTACTTGAGTTACTACGATGTGGTGATCGTGAGCAGCCGAACCTACCTTGATGAGTTAAGAAGATTGGGGTATGAAGGTGACGCTTTTCACATATACCCCTACATAGACCCTTCACAGTACACGCAGCCAACTGCGCAACAGATCCAAGAACTGCGTGATCGTCTTGGTATAAATGAGAAGGATAAAGTCTTGCTGACAGTGGCCAGATTAGATCCTATGAAGGCGCAGGATAAAGTGATTATAGCCCTTAAGAGAGTCGTCTCCAAACTCCCTAACACAAAGCTTGTGTTAGTAGGCGATGGTAGCTTTTCAAGCTCCAAACTAGGGTTATCAAAGGGTGAAAAATGGTTACAACACCTCAAAGAGTGCGCAGAAAACAAGGGGTTAAAGGGAAATGTGGTCTTCGTTGGCTATCTCCCAGAGAAGGACTTAGGGACTGCGTATGCGATGTGTGACGCCTTTATACTACCATCGGTTAGAGAGGGCTTCGGACTCGTGGTAGTTGAAGCTTGGTTGTATAAGAAGCCAGTTATAGTCAGCTCTTACGCAGGTGTTGCTGATCTGATAGAGGACGGTGTAAATGGGCTCTTATTTGATCCTAGGAACACCAATCAGTTAGCCTCTAAAATCATTAGGGTCTTGAGCGATGAAGATCTTGCTGAGAAGCTGGGTAAAGAGGGATTCAAGACATCCACACTCTGCCACTTAGATGAGGGTATAAAGAAGGAAGCTGAAGTCCTCTCAAAATACTTAGGCGGTGTCAGATATGCTACCGTTTGAGAGCATCTACCCAATAATCTACGTAGCCATAACTCTTGCTCTAACATATATTGCAACCAAGATTGTAACCCTCTTTATTCGAGGGATCTTCAGGTCTGGGATCCCCATAATAGCGGTCCACGTTGAGAAGGTAGTGATCGTGGCGATCTGGGTCATAGGCGTGTTGATCGCGGTTCAAACAGTTGGTGTAAGAATAGATCTTATCCTTCTACTATTTGCACTAGTAGGCTTCGCGGCGATCCTAGCATTCAGAGATGTGCTGCAGAACATGGCAGCCAAATACTTCAGCGAGCTTTACGTTCCATTTAAGCTAGGTGATGAGATCACCGTACTCAACTACACTGGTAAAGTGATTGGGGTCAACCCTACTTGCACGATCCTACTGACCAAAGAAGGGAATATAATCAGCATCCCGAACCAGATGTTTATGAAGGAGCCGATCGTTAACTCAACGCAAGCAGCTTGGAAAGAGATAATCGTACCAATAGTTGTGCCAGCCAGCATCGACTTGGCTGAATTTGAAGAAAACGTGTTTAAGGCTTGCAATAAGCTGAAGATGTATTGGGATGAAAACTTCCCCCCTCTTCTAACAACAAAGAGGCGTGATGAGAAAGAGATACATCTAGAGCTTAGGCTTATGGTAAACGCGCCGGAGAAGAAAGAAACAGCTGCCGCCGAGATAAACAGAAGGATACTTGAGATTCAGCAGAAGTTCAGAAGTAAAGCTCGGCAGACACCCTAACCAACAACTCGGATAACCTTGGCGCCCAAGCATCTTTGGGAGGAGTGGAATAAAATCATAAGTACCATAAAGTCGAGCCCCTCTCTATTCATACTCCTAGACTACGATGGCACACTCACACCTATAGTGGAGAGACCAGAAGACGCATATCTATCTCCTGAAACAAGAAACCTTCTAAAAACCTTAGCCGATAAACAAGGATACAAGGTTGCTATAGTCTCAGGTAGGACCTTAGAGGATGTTAAGAAGCGGGTAGGCTTGGAAGACCTATATTATGCAGGGAACCACGGTTTAGAGTTGAGTGGACCTGATGTAGAGTTTGTGCACCCAAGAGCTAAAAGGCTGGCTGGAAGCGTTTCAAAAGTCTATGAAGAGCTGAAGGGAGAGTTAGGTGGGTTTGAAGGAGTTATCGTTGAGGATAAGATCTTCACGGTAAGCGTACACTACAGAGCCGCCCCAGAAGAGAAGGTAGATTTGGTTAAGCAGAAGGTGCTTGAAGTGATAAGAGGTTGGCAGCGCCTACAACTTAACTGCGGAAAGAAGGTGCTTGAAGTTAGGCCTAAGTTGGATTGGAATAAAGGAAGAGCTGCGCAGCTTCTCATCGAGAGAGTAGCACCTGAGAGCCTACCAATATACGCTGGGGACGACACATCAGACGAAGATGCCTTTCTAAAGCTCAGCAGAGGTGTGACAATCTTGGTGGCGAACACACCGATCCAAACAAGCGCAAAGTACTATCTTAGAAGCCCCGATGAGGTCAAAGAGCTTCTTAAGCAGCTAGCAGTACTGTAAATTCTTAATAGAGAGAGGCGCAGTAAATAGTTAGATGATGGTACGGAGTATCATAAAAGGGCATCAGATACTTTATGAATGCGAAGAATGCCACCTACTATATCGAGAAAAGACTTGGGCTGAAAGATGCGAAGAATTCTGCACCAAACACCACGCTTGCTCACTAGAGATCACCAAACACGCAGTCCGACTCGACGATTAAACGAGAAACACAACCAACACCAAACCGCTAATATTAAAAGCATAAAGATGAATAGCCAGCTCTGAGCTCCGGTCGTCTAGTCCGGTCAAGGATCGCGGCCTCTCGAGCCGCAAACGCGGGTTCAAATCCCGCCCGGAGCATCTACCATCCTAACCTCATACTAGCGGTTTAAAGAAGTGTGGCGGAAATTGAACCCATCCTAATCCTTATATATCTACGACAATGTCGTAAACCATGCATGGTGCACAGAGGTGTGTCAGGGTTTTCACAGGGGCAAGAGGAGTTTCTTGAGTTAGTGTATAGGTTGACCGCTTCGGGTGGTGTGGCTAGGACTAGCGATCTTGCTGAAGGGTTAAGGACTACTTTAGGTACGGTTACTAATCTTGTTGAGAGGCTTGAGCGTAAGGGGCTTGTGGTCCACCAACCCTATCGTGGAATCACTTTGACCTCGAAGGGTAAGCGTATCGCTGCTGAGATCGTTAAGAGGCATAGATTGGTAGAGCGCTTCTTGATCGATTTCTTGATGATTCCTTCTGAGCGTGCGCACAAATATGCTTGTAAGATGGAACATTCTTTAGATAAAGAAGTTGTAGATGCGTTGGCCAGCCTACTATCAACTACCTAAACCGTAGGGTGAGCGCTATGCCTAGTGGTGGCGAGCTTGTAGAGTTGCTTGAAATCGTGGCTTCACTGGATCGCGAAAGGAGGGGTGCTTCTTTGAGCGAAATCGCTAGCAGATTGGGCTTGTCCGCCGATAAGACGCTGGAAAAGCTAAAGGATTGCGTGGAGCTTGGATTCATCGAGCAGCATAACTCTCTCTTTACAGTCACCCAAAAGGGTGTTAAGGAGATCCTTGCACATAGGGCTGAGTACCTTCACGATCACCTCGTGCATAGGGGTGGAGGTAGATTATCGAGGCTGCTTGAGCGGTTGACAAGAGGGGCGAAAGAAGAGGTTACTCAGCACCTCTCCACCAGACACGGCTTAGATAAAGAGACTTCAGACGCCCTTCGCCAAAGCCTTCTAGAGTTTAAAGGTCAAGTTGAAGAAGTTGTGCCTTTAACTGAGTTGAAGCGTGGTGAAGTCGGGGAGGTTGCGTTTGTAGTCGCTGGTAGAGGGTTACTCGCTAGGCTTGCGGCTATGGGCATCGTCCCAAAGGTGAAGGTTACCGTTGTCAGAGTAGCACCCCTACATGGACCGATAGAGGTTTCTTTGAGAGGTGTCTCGATAATACTAGGTTATGGTGTTGCTTCAAAGATCTATGTGAGGCGCGGCTCAAGTGCTTAACACTAAAGCAGAGGCAAAGCGCATAACAATCGCGTTAGCTGGGAACGCTAATGTAGGGAAGTCTGCAATATTCAATCAGCTCACAGGGTTAAATCAGACCGTTGCCAACTGGCCCGGTAAGACGGTTGAGAGGGCTGAAGGTACACTACGTTTTCAAGATTACACCATTAAAGTCGTTGATCTACCAGGCATCTACTCTCTCTCAACTTATTCGATGGAGGAGTTGGTTACTAGGGAGTATCTGGTAGAGGAGACGCCTGATGTAGTCGTCAATGTTGTGGATGCTTCAGCCCTTGAGCGTAACCTATACTTGACGCTTCAGCTCCTTGAGTTTGAAGCTCCTCTGGTCATAGCGTTAAATCAAGTCGACTTTGCCGCTAAAAAAGGTGTTAGAATCGATGTTGAGAAGCTATCTGAGCTGCTTGGAGTTCCAGTTATTCCTACGATAGCTGTTACCGGCTCTGGGATAAGTGAAGTACTCGAAGCTTGTGTCGGTGTGGTTAAATCTGGTCGGAGGAGGGCGCAGAGTAGGTTAAAGTACGGTAAAGAGGTTGAAGAGTATGTGGGCAAGCTCTCTGAGGTTCTTAAAGAGAGAGCTCCTACTCTAGTATCAAAGTATTCTGCAAGATGGCTGGCTATAAAGCTCTTAGAGAAAGATCCCCAAGTAGTTGAGTTGGTGAAGCGTGAGGGGTTTGGGCAACAGATCCTAGCTTTGGCTGAAGCGATTATAGAGCATTTAGAGAAGATGCATGGTGAGAACTCTATCCTCGTAATCGCGTCGGAGCGGTATAGTGTGGCGAGTAGAGTAGCGGGTGAAGTTGTCAAGATCGCTACGCCACCAAAGCTTTCCGTTGAGGAGAAGCTGAGCGATCTTACTGCAAGAGGCATATTAGGATACCTCATATTGGTTACGCTCTTCATAAGCATCTTCGCAACCATATTCTATGTGGGTGGCTTCTTTGTTGCACTTTTAGAGGGCTTCTTCACCGATCTGTTGCTTCCGGCTGTAGAAGGGCTTCTAACCGCCACCCCTCCTCTTCTAGCAGCATTTATTGTGGATGGTGTGTTGGGTGGTGTAGTTGCGGGTTTGACTGTTGTTCTACCTTATATCGTCCCCTTCTATCTGATTCTGGCTGTGCTGCAAGACAGCGGGTATCTGCCCAGAGCGGCTTTTCTTATGGATAACTTTATGCATAAGATCGGGTTACACGGCAAAGCGTTCATACCCCTCCTCCTAGGTTACGGGTGTAGTGTACCGGCTTGCATAAGCTGTAGGATAATGGAGAGCGATAGGGAGCGCTTTTTAGCGGCCTTCGTTACCGTGCTGATACCCTGTGCAGCGAGGACAGTAATCATCTTGGGTTTGGTGGGCAGATACCTTGGGCTACCCGCTGCCATAGCCATCTACCTCTTCAACCTTATACTCGTCTTCCTCCTAGGCAGATTAGCATACCGAACCTTCCCAGGCGAACCAGTTGGGCTTGTGATGGAGATGCCTCCATACAGGAAGCCACTTGCAAGAGCTGTTCTGATGCAGACTTGGTCAAAGACCAAAGACTTCATACAAATAGCGTTCCCAATCATTGTAGGAGGGTCGATGGCATTGCAGCTGTTGAATATATCTGGTCTGCTTCAGCGAGCCAGCAACCTCCTAGAGCCTCTAATCAGTTGGTGGTTGGGTCTGCCAGCTGTGAGCAGCATACCTCTTGTATTCGGGGTTCTCCGTAAGGAGCTCGCTCTTATACTCTTGGGTGATGCTCTTGGCACCTTCGATTTCTCTTTGGTTCTTTCACCGGTGCAGATGGTGGTATTTACCCTTGTAAGTATGCTCTATATACCCTGTGTGTCCACAGTCGCTGCTTTGCTTCACGAGTTCGGCCTAAGGAGAACCTTATTCATTGTTGTAGTAGATATCACATTAGCCCTTCTAGTCGGGGGGATAGCATATAGGATACTGATGCTTGTGATGTGAGATAGACTAAAATCCAAGTACTGCTTCTTTAAGGTAGGGTTGAGTAGAAAAGAGGACATAAGTTTTCAAGAAGCCTACAAGCTAACAATAGAGTACGTTAAGCCGTTGGGTAGAGAACTGATCCCTCTAACTAAACTTGTCGGGCGTGTTTCCGCTGAAGATATCTACTCTAAGGTGAACACGCCTACGGCAGACGTCTCACTTAAAGACGGTTTTGCTGTCAAATCAAAAGATGTTTCAGACGCAAGCTCAACAAACCCAAAGCGGCTGCGTATCATAGGCTCACTAGCTGCAGGGGAACATAAAGACCTCGAGTTGACCGACGGATGTGCAGTTAAGGTAACTTCTGGAGCCCTTTTACCAAAGGGCGCAGAAGCGGTCGTCTCCATCGAGTTTACAGCTGAGCGGGAGGGGTACGTTGAAGTGTATGCCGATGCTGAGCTTGGGCGTAACGTGCTGAGGAAGGGTTCAGACCTAGAGGCTGGCTCAAAGATCTTGTGCAAAGGGGAGCTACTTTACCCCTCTGCGATCAGCCTACTCGCTGCTGGCGGATATGACTCACTCTGGGTCTATAAGAAGCCATCGGTTGAGATAATCGCTACCGGGAGTGAAGTAGTCGCTCCAGGGAGAAAAGTTGGTGTCGGTAAGGTCGCCGCTACCAACCTCTTGAACATCTACTGCTGGCTTGCGTCTCTTGGACTGAAGTTGAGGAGCCGAGTCGTTAAAGATGATGTTGATGTGATCAGAGCAGCCCTCAGCAAAGCCTTACATCGAGCAGACGTGGTCTTAACGAGCGGAGGCGCTTGGAAGAGCGAGAAGGATGTAGTTGTGAAGGTGCTTGATGATCTAGGTTGGCAGATGATCTACCATAGGGTGAAGATCGGGCCTGGCAAAGCAATAGCCTTCGGACTCTTCGGCTCAAAAGTTGTCTTCTGCCTACCCGGAGGACCACCGTCGAACGAAATCGCCTTCCTCCAACTCGTTCTACCAGCCATCTTTAAGCTTTGTGGCCTAAGGAGGTCGCTGATCCCAATAGTTAAGGCGCGTTTGGCTGAAGAGGTTAGGGGGCAGAAAGATTGGACACAGTTCATCTACGCTCACCTCAGCTATAGTGGTGATGAGTTGGTAGTTAAACCCATAGCGCTTAAGCATAGGCTTCAAGATATGGCTGAAGCGAACTCTGTGTTTATGATTCCCGAAGGGGTTGAGGTTATAGAAGCTGGTAGCATCGTTGATGCACAGCTCCTTAGGCCTCAGACACTAGCCCCCCTTCTTTAGGTTGTGTAGTGGTTCAAAATGCTCTCTTAATTGTTGCTTCGTCCTCACATTTTGGTGCGCATGAGGCTTGACGAGATGATATGAAACAGCTGCCCTGAAGCTGTTTTCTGCTCCCTCTAAAGCTTTAAATCCCAAGTACAATCGATGTTTATGAGAAGCGCGAATGCAAGCAAGTTTCACGATACCCACCCCGCAGTCAGTAGTTATATTCACAGTCATCATAGCCATCATCCTCATAGCGGTTCTAATATTATTGGTTCTACCCGTATGCTTGCTGAAAATAGAGGTTTCCAGCGAAGAAGTAGTGGTTAAGGCCCCTCCGATGTACAGCTTCTCCGCTAAGCGAGGGGATGTAGAGGAGGTCTACGTCGCAGACCTGAATTCGAGGAGCGACCTTAAGCCGAGTCTGAGAACGTGGGGGCACGGGCTGCCAGGCTACAGTTTAGGCTGGTTCAAGTTGAAGAATGGTGCAAAAGCGTTCCTCGCAGTCTCTAGCAACGTAGCCGTTGTCTTCAAGCTCAGAGGTGGCGAATACCTCTTGGTAACACCCACTAACATAGATGGCTTCATTACAACACTGCAAGGGCTTGGATGGAGTATTGTTACAAGGTAATTCTGCGGGACATTATTCAACTCCTCTTCTGCAGTAAATTTACTTGCAGCTTCTAGATCAGCTGAACGACTTATCATTTACTCCTTAGGTAGGTGTAGAAGAAGGTTAACTATGCCTAAGACGATGTAGAGTGCTTCCTCGGTTCTGACTGTTGCTGTGCCTTGCTCCGGCACAAAGTTTAGGGTTATGTTTGCCACGTTTTCAAGCGAAGTTCCTTCTTCTTGGAGGATCTCTTGGAGGCCGCTTCTTGGTGAGCCGAATAGTATCAAGCACCGCTCATTTGAGTGCAAGAGGGTATGTAGTTTCTTCCAGTTCTCTTCTATTGGTTGGCCTTCTTTCGCTGTTGCTATTACCAGAACTGGCTTTAGGCTTTTGACGAGTTTGCTGAGTTCTTCGGTCTGCTTTACCGCGAAACCCCAGTACCCTTTTACAGCACTTCTATCAACTAATCTGCAGGTCAACTCTGGTTCAACGTCTTCTATCTTAACGAGCACTCTACCCAAGTTGGCTTCAGCATCCAAAAGGCGTGCTGGCTTAGCTAGCCCAACGTCAACATAATATGCGCCCGCACGTCTATAGCAGTACCCCTCTCTTACGTCCCCCTCCTTAACTTCACTTAGATCTGTTTTGACTTGGTGGCTTGGTGTGCGTAGGGGTGGGAGCACCCCTGCATACGCCAGCTCAGGCATCTTGGGGAAGAGGTGTCTTCTAAGGTACTGTGGTGTCTCAATATATTGGAGAAGGATGCTGAGCAGCCTTTGGTCTTTCCTAGCCTTCTCTTTCTGATCGTGGTAGATGTATATCCTCGTCACTCTATGTATGGCGCAAGCTCTTGCGATGTAGCCTGCTTTTTCAGTCTTCTCCCTCAGATCAACACACTCTATTAGAGTTGAATCAGGTATCGCTACCCAGAGCTCGGTGCTCATCAACCTACTTTGCTGCAGCTAAGCCTATAAATAGGGTGGTTGGATCGCTATATCTGGTATGAGCGCAGAAGAAACCCCCCTTGAGGATAAGGATCTTGAGTTGATTAGGGCTAGGAAGATGCTTGAGCTTCGGAAGAAGCTGCTTAAGCAGAGCGAAGAGGAGAAGAAGGCTGATCCAAGGCGCATACTGATATCTAGGCTTATAGATAGGGGGTTAGATGTGCTCGAAGCTGCTGAGAGAGCCTACCCAGAGGAGACCAAAATCGTCGTTAAGAGACTGGCTGAGCTTATAGAGCAAGGCTACATCCAAGGCTACATTAGAGGG
Organism: Nitrososphaerota archaeon; assembly: GCA_011605775.1. NCBI lineage: Archaea > Thermoproteati > Nitrososphaerota > Nitrososphaerota archaeon. The sequence goes on from JAAOZN010000083.1 coordinate 27,755, forward strand.
GGTGAGCTTCTTTCGCTCTTTAGGGCTTTAGGTCTACACATCTCCGTTGAAACCACGATCTCCGTGTTAGAAGACGGGCGGCTTATCCCCCTTGCTGAGAAGTTTAGGCGGAAAGACTAACCCTTAACCACACCCAGAGGTACAAGCCTTGCTACTTTAGTTGCGATCCCGACGGCGTGCGAGACCTCGGCTACTTCATCTACATTCTTGTATGCAGCCGGAGCCTCCTCAGCTACTCCCCTCCAACTCGCTGCCTCTATCAACACGCCTTTGGATTCAAGCTCCCGCCTTATCTTCTCTGCTGTGTAAGCTTTGACTGCGGCGGCTCTCGAGAGCATTCGGCCTGCACCGTGCGCGGTTGAGCCGAAGCTCAGCTCCATAGCCTTCTCAGTGCCTTTAAGCACCCAAGATGAGGTGCCCATTGAGCCGGGTATAAGCACAGGCTGCCCTACGTCTCTGTATTGTTGTGGTATTGCGTCGCTTCCGGCCGGGAAGGCTCTAGTCGCACCCTTCCTATGCACAACAACCTTCTTCATCGAGCCGTCTATGTTGTGGTACTCGTATTTTGCGATATTGTGGGCAACATCATAGACGAGTCTCATGCCTAAGTCCTCCTCACTTATCTTGAAGACCTTCCTAAAAGCTTCCCTAACCCAGTGTGTGATCATCTGCCTATTTGACCAAGCGAAGTTTAGAGCAGCAGCCATAGCCTTCATATAATTTTCAGCCTCTTTCGAATACATCGGTGCGCAAGCCAGCTCTCTATCTGGGAGGTCTATACCATACTTCTTTGATGCAGCCTCGATTATCTTAAGGTAGTCACTGCAGACTTGATGCCCGAGTCCTCTCGAGCCTGTGTGGACCAAAACCATGATCTGGTTCTCTTGTGTTATGCCGTATTTCGCCGCAGCTTCTTTGTCAAAGATCTTATCCACCTTCTGAACCTCGAGGAAGTGGTTTCCAGAACCTAGGCTACCTAGTTGTGGTGCACCTCTGCTTTTTGCTATGTTTGAAACAGCAGCTGGGTCTGCGCCTTTCATAACCCCTTGCTCTTCGCACATTTCTCTATCTTGGTCCCAGCCGTAGCCTTTTGATATAGCCCACTTCACACCCTCGGTCAAAACAAGATCCAACTCACTTGAGGTGAGCTTTATTATGGCTTGACTTCCGAGCCCCGATGGCACCATTCTATAGATCGTTTGGAGGAGTTCTTTAAGACGAGGTCGAACGTCATCCACGGTGAGGTTTGTTCTGATGAGCCTAACACCGCAGTTTATGTCGTACCCCACTCCGCCCGGCGATACTACACCCTTTTCAGCGTCGCTCGCAGCAACCCCTCCGATAGGGAAGCCGTAGCCTTCGTGCCCATCCGGTAGTACTACAACGTGCTTGTATAGGTAGGGTAGGTGCGTTACGTTAACCGCTTGATCTATTGTTCTATCGGTCAGCATCTTAGCGAGTAGTTCATCGCTAGCGTATATCGTGACTGGCACCTTCATCCCAGGCTTGAAGCCTGCTTCGATGCGGTGCTCCACGGCGCTTATCCTCTTTATCGGGAACCTAGATTGGCTCATTCGACTCACCTGTGCAGAACCTCTATCTTTTTCTACCGTCTGCTTCTGTTATAAGGGTTTCTTTGCTGCCTTGATAGCCTTGGCTATACCTGTGCTGTATTGCAGCGCCTTCTTGGGAGCTTCGGCGATCTCTTCTGGTAGATTTAGTATTTCAGCCACCCTCCTCAGAACTATCTTTCTCCTTTTCTCGTCGACTTTGAGCCTGGGGTGTATGTTGAGAGCGTATTTGACGAGCGGCTTCGAAGCGTATGGTAGGCTTAGATCAACATATGGTGCTGAAGCGTATTCGTCTCTCTCTAAACCTCTTTCTGCAGATGAGATATCTTCTACAATAAGCTTTTGGGCAGCCTCTAGACCTTTCGATAGGAAAGCGCCGTGGTATCGCATATAGCCCCCAAATAGTTCATCAGCCAGCTGCCCGAGCATGAGAGTCTGGTAACCCTCCTCCCTTGCCCGTCTAGCCAGCAACTCTACACCAACCCCAATACTTAAGTCGAGTGCGCTGAAACTTCGGTAGGCGAGTAATCTGTTGCAAGCATCCTCTACCTCCTCAGCATCAACCGTGTATAGTTCAGCATCAACACCTAGAAGATCAGCAGCCTTAGCGCCCCACACAAGATCTCTTGACCCCTCTAAACCCAAGCAGAGCACCTTAATCTCCATAATGTTTGAGGCGATCTTCGCCAGAAGCGCGCTATCTAAGCCCCCTGAGAAACCTAAAGCCACCCTACCAGCCTTCTTCAACCTCGCTTCAACCGATGTTCTGAGCAGAGCTGAAACTCGGCTGGCAGCTTCATCCAGATCCTCCACCACCCCCTCGTCTCTTACTTCTGGGATCTTATACACCCGCTTCTCGCCGAAAGATAGGTGAAGTAAAGCGTTCTTCGGCGCCTCCTCTGCTTCAAAGCCTAACAACTCTAAGGCGTTTCTTTCTGTTGCTGCTGCTATAAGCTCAGGCTTCTGCACGTAGTAGAGTGGTTTCTGACCCAGGTGGTCTCTCACTAAAATCATCTCCTCTTCACCAGCGAAGATCATCGCATACGCTCCATCAACCGATTTCAGATCTTCGGCAGCCTCCTCAAACTGTCTGTCGAGAAGTTTGCGCCCCAGTTTCTCCAAGTCGAAGTTCTCAGGCGCATAGATCTCTCCGTGCATCGGTATAGGATGTGGTGCTTCACCCTGAAACTTTAAGCAAACCCCGGACTCAGCAGAGTATTCATCTATGTTGCAGGTGCTTAGGTCTCCTTGTTTTGTGTAGAGGTGGAAGCCGAAGGGTGCCCGACGAATCATCTGCCAAAGTATCTTCGTTAAGATATCCTCTTCCCTTCTGCTTATACAGGCTGCAAGCCCGCTTACTGGATTCATCTCAAACTCTGAACCTGCTTCTTTATCTTCTTGGCTAACGCTGGTCCTATTTTAGGTACTGAGGCTAGCTGCTCCTCTTTGGCTGAAGCAATCTTGCTAAGGTCTGTGAATCCTCGGCTGTAGAGGGCTCTGGCTCTAACTCGCCCTATGCCCTCGAGTTTAGTTAGAGGCAGCAGCTCGGCTCTAACACCATACTTTACTCTCATTCTCAGCTCTTCGATCTCATCTATTAAGTAGTTGATCTGGAGTAGTTTGGCAATCTCCTCAAAAGAGTAGAGTAGCCACTCGGCGTTCTCGGTTATTCTGTAGAGGTCTCCGGGTTCAACACCATATTTTTCTAGTATGCTGTCTTCGCTAGCCTCCCTTATCCAAGCATCTAATACAAGCACATTCCTGAAGGAGTCCGAGCCGCTCCAGTAAGCCGCTTCCTCATAGGGTTGTATGAGGAATTCTTCGCTATGCTCTTCTATATACTCCCTAGCCTCATCCGTATCTTTGCTTCTGAGAGCAAGCTTAGGCGACATATCAGGCGCTATTGAGATGATGTGGATTATACCGGCTTCGTATCTTTGCCCAGCCCTACTTCTTTGAAGCGCCTTCTTAAATAGCACTCCCGTTTCAGGATCTATATAGAGTAGCGAGATTCGTTTGCCAAACTCTGTAGCCATATATCTGCGACCGACCTTCTCAACTAACCCGTCTCTTAGCAGGGTAGATAGGCATCTGCTCAACCTAATCTTCACCGTAGGTCGCCTATACTGCAGCGTGAAGAGCGTCTTGGAGAAGAATTCGTCAATATCATCGTCGGTCAACCCCGGTAGGCTGGCTATTGTAGCAAGTAGATGTGTTCTAAGCATACCTTCGTCTGAGAGCTGTGATGTGATGGGTTCAGGCTTACCTTTTATGTAATTCTCGAAGAGCTCTTCTTTGGTGAATGAGGGCGAAGCCAAGAGGATTGTCTCACCTATATCATCAAACTTAGGTCTACCAGCTCTACCGCACATCTGCTTATACTCAAGTACAGAAAGCAGGCTCTGCCCACCATACTCTGCATCATATCTATAGAGGCTTGATATCACAACCCTCCTGGCGGGAAGGTTAACTCCGGCAGCAAGCGTTGGTGTTGCTGTTAGTATCTTTATTAGCCCACTTCTGTAGGCTTCCTCGACGATCCTTCTATGGATAGATGCGAGACCAGCGTGGTGGAACGCTGAACCGCACTCAACCGCTTCAGCTAGAGATCTGCTCAACGAGGTCTCCTCAACCTCAGTCAATATCCTCCTACTTACTTCACTCAACTCTCGCTTCTCTTCCTCTGTAAGATAGCGTTTAGTGACCTCAGCAGCTTTAGCCGCTAAGCTAACAGCCCTCCTTCGAGTCTCCGCAAATATTAGTGCCTGCCCGCCTTCATCGAGCACGTCTGCGGCAACATCTATCGCAGCGCCTCTTCCAGTGCTCTTTACGGTCTTGGTTCTGCCGTCTGCGTAGACAATTCTGCCGTGGTCCCAGACACCTTCAACGAGCTTTACTGGTCTCCAGTCTATGTTGATGAGCTCAGCACCAAGCCATTTTGCTATCGTAGCCCCATTCGTTATCGTAGCGCTCAAACCTATTATCTGTGAATCTGGGGAAAAGGCTCTGATCTTGGTTAGTATGCTCTCTAAAGTGGGTCCCCTTCTCGGTAAACCTACTAGGTGCACCTCATCCGCAACATACAGCCTCACGTCATCTATCCAAGAAGCACCGTGTCTAAGTATTGAGTCGAACCTCTCGTTGGTTAAGACGATTAGATCACCATCTCTAAGAAACTCACCCGGGGAATCATAGTCCCCTGTTGAGATGCGTACCTTAACGTTCGAGCCATCGGGTTTTGTCAGAGCCTCCAACATCTTGAACTCCTCATACTTTTCAGCAGCTAGCGCTCTTAGGGGTGTGAGGTAGACCACCTTCCCCCCATCTTCCAGAATCCTTTTGCCAGCAGCGATTATCGCCACAAGTGTCTTGCCGCTAGCGGTTGGTGTCGTTAGAAGGACGTTGGTTCCTTGGAGCGCACCTCTCCTAACGGCTTCTTCTTGGGGTGGATAGAGGTCTACGTAACCCTTCTCCTCCAGCAGATCAACAAGGGGTTTAGGCAGGGGTAGGTCTCTTATACGCAAGTGATATGATCACACAACTTTTCTGAAGTAGCCTGGTCTGACTTCATAGATCTGTCCGCTTCTATGAAGTATCTGCAGCATCCGCTCAGCTTCTTCCCGCTTAAATTTACCAGTTTTAATGAGCTCTTCTATAAACACCTTACCATCTACAGGCTTCTGCTCAGGACCAGAAAGCGATTTAAATACGTCTAAGGCTGTTTCAAGCAGAGTTCTTTCGCTGAGGGGTCTGCCGTGCAAGACGCCTAGATCAACTCTACCCGTCTTCACATCTACGCTTACGGTGCTGAGCATCCTCTCCATCAGAGAGATAGCCCTTAACGCATCCTCTTCATTCACCTTATCTCTTAGCATAACCCTTGCTCTAGCGGTAGCTAATCTGATAAGCGACTCGAGCTGCCTAGGTGTGACGGTTATCATAGATGCATCACCTACACTTCGCATCTTAAGATAATATTCCAGAAGCTTCTCTTCAGCTTCGGGTGTTAAAGTGGGGTTGATTCTCTTAGCGTAGACTATGTACTTCCTTAACAGATCTACACCAATAGGAGGGGGTGTCGCGAAGCTACCCTTCCTATGCGTTTCAAGAATATGCCTAGCTACACGCTCGTCACCAGACCTTTCGGGAACGTCTCTTAAAACAAATATCAGATCAAACCTAGTGAGTAGAGGTATGGGAAGGTTAACGTTATCGGTTAAGTTGCGGTGAGGATCATACTTACCTAAGGTCGGATTAAGCGCTGCGAGTATAGCGGTTCTAGCATTCAACGTGGCAACTATACCACCCTTAGCCACACTACAAGTCTGCTGCTCCATACACTCGTGTAACGCACTTCTATCCTCAGGTCTCATCTTATCAAACTCATCTATACAAGCCAGCCCTTGATCCGCCAGAACAACCGCCCCAGCTTCAAGCATCATCATGCCCGTCTTCTCCCTCACGACAGCAGCGGTCAAACCCGCAGCGGTCGAGCCTCTACCAGAAGTGTATAGTGCTCTAGGGGCGACTCGCGCTACATACTTCAACATCTCAGATTTAGCGGTACCGGGGTCTCCGATCAGAAGCACGTTTATGTCGCCCCTTAAGGTTGTGCCATCTTCCAGCACTCGCTGCGGTGCACCTACGAGCTGTAGCAATATCGCCTCTTTTTGTGTTTCATAGCCGTAGATGGATGGTGCGATAGATGCGATCAGCCGCTCATAGGCTAGTTGCTGTGAGGCGATGCTCTTTATGATCTCCTCATCCTCCTTAGTTATCACAATCTTCTCAGGGGTCTCACCTAATGTTTCAACATAGTTCCCATCGAGTCTAGAGCGGAAGAGCCTGAACTTAACACCACCTAGTGCAGACTCAGGCTCAGCCCTAAGAATCCCAGTAACAATCACCCTATCTCCTGGTCTTGCTTTATTGACAAGATCACCTATCAGGCTCACATCTGTAGTCTGCGGTAGCTGCCCCGGTGGCAGCTCTTCAGGCAGCTCCTGAATTCTTATGACTTGGTAGTCCACAAATTCGGTCTTCTTAGGGTCAAGTTCAAATTCCTTTGACTCGTCGCACTCTGAGCACCTTCTGGGCTTAATAAGGACGATACCCTTCTGCTCAACGTAATTTATGTGACCACCTTTTTTGCACCTCCAAGCAGCCTTAACCGCTAAAGGTCTCAGCTCAGATGTGCGCACCACCATCCCTGCAACAGAGATTAGCTGATCCAGATACTCTGTTGATATGCGCCTTAATTCGATTCTCGTCGGCAGACCCCTTATTCTGACGGTCAACTCATTACGTATCCTCTCCGCATAAGTAGCGTTCTCAACTCTAACAGCTTCGTAGGCTGCGTTCTTGAATGCAGCTAAAGCTTCATCAGGTTCTCGTAAAATCTTCTCTGCCACATCCACATTATAGAATGACAGATCATCGAAGTCTACAACAAGGGACTTCGCACCTGAAATGGGTATCTGTGAAACACGTTCCCTATACTTTAAGGCTCCGGTTTTATCTCTATATGTCTTTATGAAGTCGCTGAATACGTCTTGCAGACGGGCTTGTGTAAGCTCAGCCATCACCCCTCACCTATAATTGAAGATAGCCAGCTCTTGACCAAACCTTTAACAGATTCGATGAGCTTCTGCTCCTCTGGTGTGGTCTTCTCTATCAAATCGGAGGTCAGTGTTGTTGCTGAGGCTATGTAGAGGAGCTTCTGAACCCTATACCTCATCAGATCACGCGCAGCAGCAGCACTCTTCTCATACTGCGTAATAAACTTGGTGTCGCTGCGGGCCTTTTCAGATAGGTCTTCAAGGAATGTCTTTAGGTTGATGTAGAAGTCTTTCTTTAGGGTTGAAAGCTGCAAAGGTCCTTGCATACGCTCTCTGCTGAGTGATTTGAAGAGTTCAGTTTCAAACCCTTCGTTTGGTGCTGAGGCGAAGCCTAAATCAACCAGCACCTCACCGACCCACCTCGGTACTTCCAAACTTGTTCCCTCGGGCTGCTCCTCTATTTTAAACGATGGGAGGTTGATGGGCGGTATGCTGCGTCTAAGAATAATCTTCATTGGAGATAGGGCTAGTAGGTTCTCTCTTACGTTCACCAAGAATTCTATAGGTGAGGTTGTGTCCACGCTTGAGCCCCTCCCTCCCATTTTGCCAACCCTAACCTTTAAACTTGCCCCCACACTTTTGCGACTGGTGTAAACGGTTAAATGCTGCGGTCGGTATAATATTGATTTAGATGCTTCCTAATCGCGTGGCTTCAGAAGGTGGCGAAAACAATTTTAGCTCGCAGAAGGTGGTTATATGGGTATGCAAACACTAGAAGAGAGAATCAAAGCCGTATTGGCGAAGATAAACAGAGAGATCGGAGAAGATACGGCTCTGCGCTACGTAGGGTTTGAGAAGGGGGTACTTAAGATCAGACCGTCTGAAGCCTGCTCAGAATGCAAGCTACTAGCCTTCGAGCTTCAAAGAGGCATACTTAACGCTATCAGAGAGGAGGTGCCTGAGGTCTTAACTATCGTGCCTCTTGGACCAGCGTTCGCCGAAGCCTACTGTGAGAGATGCCATATGCCTATTGATGAGTGTGTCTGCGCCTGCCCCTACTGTGGGAAGATCGATGATTGTGAGTGCGCGTTAGGGTATGGTAGAGCAACAGGTGGCTGAACCTTTTTGATAAACAGCTTCACATATATGATAGGGGGCCAGCAGGGTAGCGGAGTAGATACCTCAGCTAACATCTTCGCCAAGGCGTGTGGTCTAGCGGGCTTACACATCTATGGGAAAAGAGAATACCATTCCAACATAAAAGGGATGCATAGCTACTTTCAGCTCAAGGTCAGCGATAAGCCTGTAAGATCTTTGAAGAGTAGAGTGGATTTGCTAGCTTCGTTTGACGAGGAGACGATTGCTGTCCACTGCGATGAGGTTGCTGAAGGTGGTGGACTAATCTATGATCCGAAGCTTCTAGATAGGAAGGTAGCAGCTATACCAACTTTAGACAAGATTGTAAAGAATAGGATAGTGAAGCGGCTTGAGGAACGCGGTCTAAACTCTACGATCGGCAGCCTAATTGAGGAATGTAAGGCGAGGGGTGTGCAGACGTACCCCATACCCTATGATGGGATACTCGGTGAAATCTCCAGAGCTTCTGAAAAGAAGATCAGCGAATTGGCTAGGATGATCAACGTGCTGGCTGTAGCCTCCAGCCTGGCGCTAGTGGAGCTCGACTTGGCCTTCTTAGAGCAGGCTATAAAGAACGTCTTTAAAGGCAAGGCAAAGGCTGTTGAGGAAAACATTGAGGGCGCAAGAGTTGCGTATGACTACGTTAAGAAGCGCTTCAGCAGCTCCTACCCCCATAAGCTGAAGAGCCAACCTAATGGTAGGCTCATTCTCTTGACTGGGAACGAGGCTATCGCTCTAGGTAAGCTTGTAGGCGGATGTAGATTTCAGAGCTACTACCCGATCACCCCAGCTGCTGACGAAAGCGTCTTTCTGGAAGCGCACGCTGTCTTCCGACTTAACGGAGGCGATGAGTCAGGCTCGATAGTGGTCTTTCAGACCGAGGATGAACTCGCAGCGCTAACAAGCGCTACTGGGGCAGCGTTAGCTGGGGCTCGTGCAGCAACGTCCACTTCGGGACCAGGCTTTTCCGTTATGGTTGAGGGGTTGGGTTGGGCTGGTATGAATGAGGTGCCAGTGGTTGTAACTCTATATCAGAGAGGTGGTCCGTCAACAGGTCTTCCAACTAGGCATGAGCAGGGTGATCTGAGGTTTGCTCTACACGCTGGGCACGGTGAATTCCCTAGGATCGTTATAGCGTCTGGTGATATTGAGGAAGCCTTCTATGATGCTGCAAGAGCCTTTAACTACGCTGAGAAGTATCAGACCCTAGTTATCCATTTGGTGGACAAAGCGTTAGCTAATAGTAATCAGACATTAACGCTGGATCCGAGTTTGGTGAAGATAGAGCGCGGAGATCTTATTGGCGAAGAAGAGGTTGCGGAGATTAAGGCTGCTGGTGGGGAGTATAAGCGGTTTGAGTTTACGCCAACAGGTATTTCGCCGAGGGTGAAGCTGGGTACAAAGGGCTGTGTGCATTGGGCTTCAGGGGATGAGCATGATGAGTTTGGGCACATTAGTGAGAACCCTGAGGGTGTTGAGGTAGGCTTCCTACAAGTAAAGATGCTCTGCCCCCTACCGTCAAAGCACATCGCCAAAATTCTGGATGGTTCAAAGGTGATAGATGTTGAGATGAACTACTCGGGTCAGCTAGGTGGCTTGATCACAGAGAAGACGGGCATAGAGATAAGTAACTACATCGTCAAATATAATGGGAGACCTATGCTGCAAGACGAGGTTTATCAAGCCTTAAGGTCTGTGGTTGAAGGCACAGCGCCTAAAAGGAGGGTTCTGACACTTGGCGCTTAAGCTAGCGGACTTCAAGGAGCAGATACATAACGACTGGTGCCCAGGCTGCGGAGACTTCGGCATACTTAGTGCGCTTCAGTCTGCTTTGGCTGAGCTTGAGTTAGAGCCTGATGATGTTGTGATCTTCTCCGGGATAGGTTGCTCAGGTAAGCTCCCGCATTTCGTTAAAGCATACGGTATCCACACGCTGCACGGCAGACCTTTGCCATACGCTATAGGTGCTAAGTTGGCGAACCCTAATCTGGAGGTTATCGCTGTGAGTGGTGACGGCGATGGGTTGGGTATAGGTGTGAGCCACTTTATCCATGCTGGTAGGCGGAATGTTGATGTGACGTATATTGTGCATGATAATGGTGTATATGGGCTTACGAAGGGTCAAGCCTCTCCTACGCTAAGATATGGTGTGAAGACCAAGGCTCTGCCTGAGCCTAACATAAACGAAGCCGTAAACCCGATCTTCTTAGCGCTCTCAGCCGGTGTAACCTTTATAGCTAGGGGTTATGCTTATGATACTAGACATTTGAAGGAGATCTTCATGAAGGCGATTAAGCATAGAGGCTTCGCTTTTGTCGATGTGCTTCAGCCCTGCCCGACTTACAACGATGTCAACACTAAAGCATTCTACTCTGGTGAAGATAGGTTGGATCCGGTGACTAAGAAGCCTAGACCGCGTGTGTATAGGCTTGAGGATGTTGGATATGATCCTGTGGTGAGGGCTGATATGACAAAAGAGCAGGTTATGGCGAAGATCTCTAAGGTTATCGAGCTCTCGTTCGAGTGGGGTGACCGTATCCCGATAGGTGTCTTCTACCAGAATGAGAATGTACCCACTTATGAGCAGAGGTTAGATCTTAGACTACGAAGCTACCTCTCTAACCCGCCTGCGAAGCAGAGGATAAGCACGCCAGAAGGCTTCCCAGCCGCTGACATAACTGAAATCCTCCAAGAGCTTGCTGTCTAGTCAACGCTTCTCTAATCTAACTGATGACAGCTTTAACCCAGCTGATCGTTCTTCGCAAACCCTCCTCAAATGAGACTATTGGCTCATAGCCGAGCAGCCGCCTAAGTTTCGATATATCTGGGTAGCTTCTCATAGGCTCCTTCTCCGCATCACTTCGAGGCGGTAGGTTTAGGAGTTGTGAGTTAGAGTTTGTGAGACGCTTGATTTCTTCGGCGATCTGCTTGATCGAGCGCTCGACACCAGTCCCTACGTTAAACACCTCTCCTATAGCCTCTTCTTTGATTAGGCAGAGCTCCACGACTCTAGCGTAGTTTTCAACGTAATATGGGTCTGTGGTGTCAGCGCCTCCGTTGTAGAGCGGTATAGGCTCGCCTCTTAAGCAGCACTTAATAAAGTTGGGTATCGCAGCCGTAAGCCTCTCATACTCCCCAAAGATCTTCCAAGATCTTAATATGGTGGTCTTGATCTTCTTGGTTGCTGCGTAGCTTCTGACGAGATACTCGCCGACCACCTTTGAGTAGTCGTAGGGTGTTCTGGGGTTGAAGGGTGTGCTCTCCCTAACAGGGAGCTCGAATGGAAGACCGTAAACGTTTGCTGAACTCGCGTAGATGAACCTCTCCACACCCTTCTTTGAAGCTGCTTCCAGTATATTGAGTGTGCCGAAGTTGTTCACCAGATGTGTTTGGTAGGGGTCTTGGATGCTCATCTTTATGTCAGTTACAGCGGCTAAGTGAACAACCGCATCGAACTTAAGCTTTGAAACTACATCTAGCACAAACACCTTATCGCGTAGGTCTCCATTAAGGTCAGCACCTCTGAGATCTGTAGTTAATATGCTAAAGCCTTTTTTCAAAAGGTATGCTGTGACGTGCCGCCCAATAAATCCAGAGGCGCCGGTTACAAGCAAAGAGAGGTTGGGCATAAGGACAGCCTCTCTTCTCTATCATATAAAAACTGTTTATGGTAATAAGCTTAGAGATGCTTCAACATACTCTAGAGCATAAACCTATGTGATAGTCGTTAAATTGAACGCTAAGTTCAAATATCCTCTTGATTCAAACTCATCGATATGAGTGGTGAGAAATCTCCTCAATGCGCTAAGTGTCCATTAAAGCCCTGCGCAAATGATCCTGAAGCTAAAAAGCCTGCTTTCTGCCCTATGGTTGCATACCCTGGGATCGTTGAGGAGTCTATGAAGCAGTATGAGAACGAGTTTATTAGAAATATTCACCGCTCCTCCACGCTCATCGAGAAGGAGGGGTATGGGTTCTGGCCTAGAGTTAGGGAGGTCGTTGAACTTTGTAGAAGGCTTAATGTTAGGAGGATTGGTGTTGCTTTTTGTGTAGGTTTAAGTGATGAGGCTAGCAAGCTCGATAAGGTTTTTGAGGTGTGGGGGCTTGATGTTTACTCCGTAGCCTGTAAATGCGGCTCCATAGATAAGACGCGCATCGGACTCAAGGAGGAGGATAAGAGGAAACCTGGGCGTTATGAACCTATATGCAACCCAATTCTTCAAGCGATGGTGCTAAATCGTGTTTGTACAGAGTTGAACGTCGTTGTAGGGTTATGTGTGGGTCACGATACCATATTTATGAGGTTCTCCAAGGCTCCGATAGTTTACTTGATAGCTAAAGATAGGGCTACTGGTCATAACCCAGCTGCACCCCTTTACTCCTCACACTACTTCTCAAAACGTATCCTACCCTAATGAGCTCAGCCTGTAGGAAAACTGGTTCTTCTCTTCCTCAAACCAGCTATTAGGGAAAAAACGTTTGAACCTACTTCTTCCCTACCGTTTTTAACACTTCTTCTAAAACTATCTGATACAAAGGTTCCTCTTTCTCCGTATGGCTAGCACCCACTCTACACAACTCTTTGATGGCTTCTTTGATTTGGTTAAGTAGGCTGAAGTGCGTCTTATGCTCCTCCTTCAACTGGGTGATTAAATGCTCTGCTTCCGGCTTAATATGTAAGACAGTCGGGAAGACCTTTTCTTCTTCGATTTTGAAGTGCGGTATTATAACGTTTTCAAAGAACATTAGGAAGTCTCTGCTCGCCGACACCGGGTCCCTATCCAAAGCGCTTTGCAGTTCTTCGAATCTTTTGCGGAAGGTATAATGCTGGGTGTTGAGCTCCTTTAAGGCTTCTAACAGCTCCTCCTGGCTCATCTACTCACGTTGCCAAAGAGATTATCTGTTAATAGATAAGTTTTGCTCGATGGTAATTACGTCTTAGGCTGTAGTTGAACGCGTTTACTATGTGGTCCACGTTTGTGCTGCGATATTATCTGCTGTATGCTGAGGCGATGTATTTGTAGAGCATGTGGTGTGTGTTGAATCTCGGTCCAAGGAGCTTTATAGAGTTCTTCATCATCCTTATCCACTCACCCCTACCCTCCTTATAGTACTTCGGCAAAATTATGTACTCCAGCTTCCCATATAGATCTTCAAGCTCCTTGACGTAGCGCTCCTCAGCAGAAACTTGAGCGTCTGGATACGGACCGATCGCCCAGCCTGTTACGCCTTCTATGCAGCCCTCAATCCACCAACCATCCAGCACACTGAAGTTCAAAACACCGTTAAGTGCAGCCTTCATCCCGCTTGTTCCACAGGCTTCATATGGTGGTAGAGGTGTGTTGAGCCAGAGGTCGCAGCCCGAAACCATCTTTAGTGCCATATCAATATCAATATTATAGTTCTCGAGGTAGACCGCTTTAACGTGCCCACCCAACTCCCTTATGCTGCGGTGCGCAGCCTCAATCATCCCCTTACCATCTATATCACTCCGATGCGCCTTCCCAGCCATAACTATCTGAAGCTTACTCCCCCTCCCGATCCTCTTCAACCTCCGCAGATCAGTAAAGATTAAGGTGTGCCTCTTGTAGCCGGTTGCCCTCCTAGCGAAACCTATTGTCAGAGCGTCATAAGATAAGTCTGTGGAAGCCTTCTGGTTAACATAGTCGATCAAATCCCTCTTAGCCTCCAAATGCGCTTGCCAGAGCTCATCATCGGGTATAAGATCGGCTCTGCTCAGAATCTCTGGCTCTCTGCCCCAGCCGGGCAGATATCTGTCGTAAAGCGTCTTTAGGCTTTTGCAGACCCAAGCATATGGATAAACACCATTAGTTATAGCCTTTATGTCGTGGTCTGGGTATAGCTGCCTAGCGACCTCAGCGTGCCTCTTACTAACACCATTAGCAAAACCGCTCAGATTTAAGCCAAGAAGCGTCATGTTCAGCGCATCTTGCCCACCATACCTTCTCAAAACATCTTCAGGCACTATACCATCTAAGATGCTGCTAACTAAACCATAGTGGTATATGTCGTTCGCAGCGTACACTGGTGTATGTGTTGTGAAGACGCACCTCCTCTTAACCTCCTCCGCCGCCATCTCACACCTTCTAAGAAGCCCCACTGCTACCAAGCTCGTATGCCCCTCATTCATATGATACTTTCTGACGTTATAGCCTAAAGCCTCAAGCATCCTCACACCACCTATGCCCAAAACCGCCTCCTGCTTCAACCTACAAACCCTATCATCCACATATAGAAGGGACGTAATCTCCCTATCTTCAGGCACATTCGCATCCAAATTGGTGTCCAAGAAGATAAGAGGCACAGGAGAACCATCAGCGCCCCTCACATCCATCTTCCAAGCACCCACCTTGACACTCCTACCCTCAAGCTCAACCGAAACCTCAACCGGTAATCTACTCAGATGCTCAGAAGGATTCCACTCATCCGACTCCTCCATCTGCTTACCATCAGCAGATAGAATCTGCTTATAATAGCCCCGCCTATGGAGCAGAGTAACGCCAACAAACGGTAGATCTAGATCAGAAGCAGCCCTCAAGGTGTCTGCTGCAAGTATACCTAATCCTCCGCTGTAGGTGGGTATCTTACTGGAGATCCCAACTTCCATGACGAAGTAAGCAACTACACCGTTGCTGGTTGTTGTCAGCATCGAGCGTCGCCGAAGGTGTTGCTCTTTTACACTAAAGTTATTAAATGTTTTGGCTAACTTTCTATTTAGCCTCTTATCAATCTCTTTTACCAACCGCAGATTTCGGGAAATCGCTATAGGTATAGTTTAATCTAAAATTAAACGCTGTTGAAAAAGCGTATAGTAAAGTTGTTAAATCGTCCGCATCCGCGGGAGGTTGAAGCTGATTGAATGTGGAACGAGGCAAAGAAGAGCTTAGACGATACGAGGAGATAAATGAGAAGATTCGACGTGGAGACGCAGTAGTTATGACCGCTGAAGAGTTCATCGAATTTGTTGAGCAGAGCGGGTTAGAAAAAGCAGCTAAAGAAGTTGATGTTGTAACAACAGGCACCTTCGGCGCTATGTGCAGCTCAGGCGCCTTCCTAAATTTTGGCCACTCTGAGCCGCCTATTAAGATGGTTAGATGCTGGCTTAATGATGTTCCTGTGTATAAAGGGCTTGCTGCCGTAGACGCATACTTAGGCGCTACATCGATGAGTGAAACCAAGCCTTTTGAATACGGTGGGGGGCACGTAATAGAGGATCTGGTTTCTGGTAAGGAGGTTGAGTTGAGAGCTGAATCATATGGCACGGACTGCTACCCGAGAAGAAGCTTAGAGACTACGATCATCTTAGATGATCTTAACCAAGCCTACCTCTATAACCCACGCAACGCCTACCAGAGATACAACGCAGCAACGAACACCTCCGACCACATCCTCTACACCTACATGGGAACACTATTGCCTAGATACGGTAACGTAACCTTCTCAGGCTCAGGTCAACTCAGCCCCCTCTACAAAGATCTGAACTTAGAGACGATCGGCTTCGGCACCAGAATCTTCCTAGGAGGAGGCGTCGGCTACGTGGTAGGTGAAGGCACACAGCATAAACCCCAAAGCGGGTTTGCGACACTCGCGGTCAAAGGAGACCTCAGAGGAATGAGTGCAGAGTATCTGAAGGGCGCTGTCTTCCACAACTACGGCACAACTCTCTATGTTGGTGTAGGCATCCCAATCCCGATCATAAATATGCGTGTAGCAGCCACAGCAGCTCTTAAAGACGAAGATATACCAGTTGACATACTTGACTATAGCGTGCCCTCCAGAGATAGACCGATCATTAAGAAGAGTAATTATGCTGAGCTCAAATCCGGTAAGGTAGTTATAGGGGATAAGGAGGTACCATCATCCCCGCTTTCAAGCATAAAGGTTGCTAGGAAGATAGCTGAAACACTGAAGCGGTGGATAGAAGCTGGAGAGTTCTTCATACAGCGCCCGATAGAACTCCTACCAAACTACAGAGAGTTCAAGCCGCTCAAGATCAAGAAGCGCGAGGTGACAGTTGGCGACATCATGATGCCCCTTAAAGACCTCGTCTTGGCAAAACCAGAGGACGATATAAAGAAAGTAGCGAAGATGATCATTGAGAAGAACATAGACCACGTTCCTATCGTAAGCGAAGAAGGTGTGCTGATAGGGATCGTAACAACCTGGGATCTGACGAGAGCTTTGGCTGAGGACAAGAAGACCTTGAAAGAGATAATGACAAGATACGTCATAACAGCAAAGGAGTCTGAGAGGGTCGATGAGGTTGCTAAGCGTATGGCAGAGCACCACATCTCAGGGTTACCCGTGGTTGATGATGTTATGCGTGTAAAGGGTCTGATTACATCAGACGACATATCCAGGAAACTCGTAGGGAGGAGAGGGGTATGAAAGTGAAGCTCCGATACTCACACGAAGCCGCTTCCAAACCAGTCTTAGCTGAGATCATACTGAAGACTGGGTTGCTGATCAACATCATCGAAGCCAAGCTCACACCAAAGGAGGGTGAGATGGTTATAGATATCGCTACACAAGGCCAAGCACTAAAGAGAGCCTTAGAGTATCTTAGAGCAGCTGGTTTAGAGGTCACCGAGCTCCGCAGCCTAGTTGAAGTCGATAGAGAGCGATGCATATCCTGTGGCGCCTGCATATCGCCCTGCCCATCTCGAGCCATAAGATTCGATGAGAGCTTAGATATCGAGATAGATGAGAGGAGGTGTATAGGTTGTGGTATATGTATAAGCGCTTGCCCACGCAAAGCCATCCAGCTGATTTGAGCACGCTGATAACCCTCCCAAGCATATACCCCACATACCATAGAGACCTCTATTACGCTAACGTGAGGATCAAGGAGTCAAACCTACACATCATCTCAGACGAAGGAGAAGCGATATCTCTCGCAGCAGAAACCGTCTATAAGCAGAGGCTCCTACTAGAACACTACATAAGAAGAGATCTAAGATTTAGGTACGCACTCAAACCGATAAGACCGCTTGATGAAGCACCCGAAGCGGTGAAGCTCGCTTGTGTAGCGGCGGAATTAGCTGATGTAGGCCCTATGGCAGCTTTACCGGGAGCGTTAGCTGACTTAGCTACTAAGAGCATGGGGAGATTGGGCTGCAGGGTAAGGGTGGTTGAGAACGGAGGAGAGGTTTCAGCCGCCTCGCATAAAGAGATATGCGTCGCGCTCTACGCTGGTGCAACCCCCATATCCAATAAGATAGGTTTCGTGTTAGGGGGCGATGGCTTACCAGCTGGGTTGGCTACCAGCTCTGCTACCGTCAGCCACGCGATGAGTTTTGGTGAAGCAGATGCTGCTGTCGTCTACGCTGAAAGCGCTGCTTTAGCCGATGCTGCTGCCACAAGGATATGTAATGCGGTTAAGGGGGAAGATGAGGGTGCGGTGCAAAGTGGGTTGGAGGAGGCGGATAAGATCGATCGCCTTCATGGTGTTTTCATCGTCAAAGGCAGATATGTGGGTAGGAAAGGTAGGTTACCTAAGATCGTAAGAATCAGAGGATTAGATAAAGGCGAAGCAGACTACATAGAACCCTTCTTACACAAATGGTTGGGGCTCGAAAGATATTTGTAGCCGCTTAAACCACCAGAAGGCAAAATGGGTAGTTTAATAGATGTGGAAACGCTAGGTAGGATTGAGGGTAGGCTTAGGGAGATAGAGGAGCGGCGTGAAAAGATCTTAAGAGATGTGCGTGCCGTAACGCTGAACGCTTCCAAAGCTATCATAAGTGTGCACGCGAAGAGGAGGAAGGAGGCTGAGCGTCTACTTAAGGAGTCGAGGAGGGTTTTGGTCGAAACCTCTAAGATAGCTGGAAACGACCTCCAAAAGTATCTTATTCAACCGGCAGCAGAGTTTGTTGAGGCATCTATAACCATAGCTGTATCTAAGAAGAAGAAGAGCATCCCTAAGCAGGAGGAATTAGGTGTAGACGACATACCCTACCTCTTAGGTATCTTAGATGCGGTAGGTGAGATCAAAAGAATGGTTTATGACCGCTTAAGAGAGGGTAGGGTGAAGGAAGCCATAAGGCTCTTCAAGGCGATGGAGGACATATACGCTTCATTAACACCCTTCGCAGCCTACGACCATATCGTGCAGGGGATAAGGAGGAAGACCGATGTCGCCAGGGTACTGATAGAGGACACGAGAGCCATCGTAACCGAAGAATTAAGGCGTGCCGCGCTCATAAAAGACCTTCAAAAGACAATTAAAATGGCGGGCAGCGATGAACCCTAAGCCTATGGAGGATCAGATAATATTCTTCGAAGCTATGCAGAAAGCTATAGCCAAGCTCTACCGAAGTGGGGTTGAGCCGAAGATAACCAAGGTGTGTGGGCTTGACGCAGCCTACTCCAACAACACCGCATCGGCAGCCGCTGTGATCTGGGAGATCGGGAAAGGTGTTGTTGAAAAGAGTGTGATAAGAAGCACCCCCTCCTTCCCCTACATACCAACACTACTCTACGCCAGAGAAGCACCCCTCTTATTGGCTGCATACAGAAACCTTAGGGGTGTGCCAGACCTCATTCTGGTGGATGGTCACGGCTTAGCCCACCCTAGAAGAGCTGGTTTGGCTACAGTGATAGGTGTTCTTCTCGACCAACCTACTGTTGGTGTGGCTAAGAGGCTTCTTGTTGGTGAAGTTGAAGATAGCGGTAAAGCGCTCGCTAGAATAGTTTATGAGGGTAGATGTGTAGGATACCGAGTTAAACCCGAGGGTTGCAGAGCCTTTTACGTAAGCCCTGGGCATAAAGTTGGGTTGAGTGGTGTGAGGAGAATAATTCAACTACTAGGCTTAAGATACCCAGATGCGCTTAGAGAGGCTGATAGGCTTGCAAGAAGCTGGAGACAAGCAGCCTAAGATAAAACCAGCGCTCATACCTACGCTCATAGAGCTTCTTCTGCTGGGCGCCAAAGATGAGCCGATCAAGATCTCGACCTATGAGTTAGCTAAGAGGATCGGTCGCTCACAGCAAGCGGCATCCAACCACCTACTTGAGTTGGAGAGGGAGGGCTACGTAGAGCGGTTAAGGGTGAAAGGAGGCTTCGGGGTTAAGCTGAGCGAGCAGGGTCTGCGGGTATTGGCTGACATCTACCAGAGGCTGAGGCAAGCTCTAGAAGCTATGCCCGAATCTATTACGCTACGTGGAAGGGTGTTCACAGGAATCGGGGAGGGCGCCTACTACGTTTCTCTGAAAGGGTACCGTAAGCAGTTCATAGCTAAACTAGGTTTCGACCCCTATCCGGGCACGTTGAACATAAAGCTCTCCACACCTGTCGATAGGAGGCTTAGGCGGGAGCTGGAGCATTACAGGGGCATAAGGATACACGAGTTTGAGGATGGGCAGCGAACGTATGGTGGGGCTAGATGCTTTAGAGCGACTCTAAACGATGTGGTGGAGGGTGCTGTGCTCGCTATAGATCGTACACACTACGATGATAGTGTAGTTGAGTTTATAGCGCCTGTGAATGTTAGAGAGAGGCTTGGGTTGAAGGATGGCGCTGAAGTAACCGTTAACGTGCGGTTGATGGAGGATGATTCTGAGCGCTAAAAGTCTTCTAATACGTCGTCCCTTGTTCTGAGGATAGTGGATGTCTTCACATGGGGTTTAGGGGTATCTAACCTCACCACCTCCACTTTTACACCCCGCTTCTCGCTCTCTGAACGCAGCTCATCCTCTCTGTGCTTCTGATCATACCCTAGTGCTATTATGTCTGGGCGTACAGCTTCGACAACCTCGTAGATGCTCGACTCACTTCCCAGCAGCGCTAGATCAACGTATTTAACTGAGGAGACGAGCTCAACACGTTCAGATTCGCTATTTATGGGCATATGCCCCTTATTCGCCAAGACCGTCTTATCCCTCGCAACCGAAACTACGAGCACATCGCCTAGAGCCTTGGATGACTTCAGCGTGTAGATGTGCCCCGGGTGTATAACGTCGAAGACCCCGCCTGCTAAAACCACCTTTAGAGTACTTCTACCCTTTTCGGTTAAGAGGAGGGTGCCACGGCTTCTCTTAATCAAACCTTTTTTCGCCGCTTCCTTAATCAGCTTCCTTAGTGTTGCTGTGTTGAATGGTAGTGTCTGTTTGAGATCCTCTATCCTCGCGGCTCCTTGCTTTATCTGGTTGATGAGGATCTTTGCTAAGACCTCTTTTATCTCCTTGTTCACCAAGGTACCTCCACCAAACCTAGGAAGCGTAGCGCATCTAGAAGCCCTTCGGCGTATCCTATGCTTAGTATGGCTAGCTCAGGCTTTCCTTCGTTTAGGAAGCGTAGTGCGTCGCTGCTGTAGCAGTCGACGTTTTCAAGTAGATCGGTGGTGTTGAGTTTGGTTTCCTTTGTGGTGAGCATCTCTCTTACCCTCTTTAGGGTTGCGCGGGTCTTCTCAACGTATCTGGGTACTAAAATGTTAGCCTTACTCTTGGCGTATTGTGTGTTGTTGGCGTTGCTGCACTCTGTCTTGAAGAGTGTTTCGACGGCTTCTGCTTCTGTAAAGTGTAGGTCTGCTGGTATCACTATGCTGTAGGGTGGTTCGCCGTAGTCGTAGTGTAGGAGATCTTTGAGCTGCCCAACTTTTATCAGCTGGTTTCTTTGGCATAGGCGTGCTGCGACAGCTGCGAATAGATTTGGGTTGAGGATTCCTAGCCTCGCTTCTTCGTCTGCGTCGATCAGCATCTTTAGGGCTTCGCTTGGGGTTAGGTTTCGGTTTGGGTGCCACTCTAGTAGTAGGAGTGTGTGTAGCCCTCTGAGTAGGTTCCAGTGGATGGTGTCTAGCACTGTGAGCGCTGCTTGTGGCGATGCTGTTACGGTGACGGTTTTGCCGAATTTGTATTGGTGGAGCCCTAGTTCGCCTGCTATGCAGCAGACTATGGATGTGCTGTGTATTATCTTGGTTTGCACACCCTCTTTGACCGCTCTCACCCTGAGCTCTTGGTGTGTTGTCGCAACCATGGGGTCTCCTGAGCACGCTAACGCTACATCAGCCTCCTTCGCCTCTCTAAGAATCCTTCTACCATCTTCCACGAACTCCCTAGACACCTCCCTAACCTCTCTTCCCAAGAACTCTGCCAGCTCCTCTGCCGATGGCGCTGATGGGTTTGTGTAGCGCTCAAGGT
>JAAOZN010000084.1 GCA_011605775.1 Nitrososphaerota archaeon
ACCAGCACACAGCGCCTCGTCTTTGGATCCCACAGCCTTCAACGCGCTTCTCCTAAGCTTTAGGGTTGGTTTTAGAGTAGATAAATATATCGGATACGATATATGCGAAGGTTATAGATCTTTCTTAGAAAACAAAGCGACAACACCACAACCATATAATTTCACACATCACTAACTCTACCCTCGTTAAAGAATTTTAATCTCTTATACTCCTAATGGAAGCACTTTGGTTCCGTGCATCAAAAAGAGGGAAAAATGATTCACCACCCTCTACATATGAGCGTTGTTTAAAAGTTGACTTCTATAGAAAGATCTGTTCCCGGTAAGAAAGTAACTTACGGCAGCAGAAACCACCGTGGGAATGATGAAGCTTGGACCTACGGTTTCAGCGACTAGTGTTATGCTGGTCAAAAGAGTTTTGCTTGTTGCGGCTAAAACGGCAGCCATCGCCAGCATAACACATAGAGTGGGTGGCTCTATATTCAATATTTGCGCATAAATAAGCCCAAGGGCTCCGCCAACGTATAGTGATGGGACAAAGAGACCACCGCTTCCTCCAAAGTTCAGGGTTATGCTTGTGGCGACTATTTTAAAGAGCAGAGCCGCGATTAGCGTTGATAAACTTAATTCCCCTAACTTTGCTAGTGTGGTTTTGTGGATGAAATCATACCCTAGACCAAGCGCTTTAGGATAAAACAAGCCTATCACACCAACAACGAGCCCACCAATAATAGCTATATGTGACATTGAAAGCTTAACGGCAAGCTTTTTGACCAAGGTGTTTGTTTTCTCAAAAGTTTCCATAAAAGCCAATGCAACCAGCGCTGCTAGAATTCCTAAAAGAATCGCATGTAAGAGAATTGAAGGGGTGGGCATAAGAAGGGTTGGGTGTGGGAAAATCGTTTCCGTTCCGATAGTTATGGCAGAGGTAAAATAAGCGGTGATAGAAGCGATAGAGGCTGGGATAAAAACTTCGGTTTCGATGTCTCTTTTGTAAGGTATCTCTAACGCTAACAGTATCCCCGTCAACGGTGCTTTAAAGACGGCTGAGAAGCCTGCTGCCGCACCGCACAAAAACAGTTTCTTAATATCCTTTTGATTCAACCCCAGCTTTCTAGTGATAAATGAGGAGATTCCTCCGCCAAGTAGGAGGCTCGGACCTTCCAAGCCAGCGCTTCCACCGAAACCTATAGTTACTGCTGAAGCCAAAGTTTTGCTTATCGTGTCTCTTAGGCTAAGAAAACCACTCCGCAAATGATATCTTTTGATTACAAGATCTGTTCCGCAACCACATTCCTTGCTCTCCGCCATAAGTCTCACTATCAAATATCCTCCGAAGAGAGCGATAAATGTGCACAATAAACGGAGAAAAAGATTCAAGCTTACGACGAGCGCTGTGGCATAATTTAGCAAACTATAGATTGTGACGAGAAGAAATATGGCTAAACCTATTGCAAAACCTAAGAATATGGGTAATAGCCAGTTTTTCGCAAAATCAAAGAATTTTCCACAATGATCAGACATTCGCTA
Source organism: Nitrososphaerota archaeon (assembly GCA_011605775.1). Classification (NCBI taxonomy): domain Archaea; kingdom Thermoproteati; phylum Nitrososphaerota; species Nitrososphaerota archaeon. The sequence continues at coordinate 1,531 of JAAOZN010000084.1, forward strand.
GCCTCCCCCTTTCCTATTATTCCTATTTTTTATAGCCTTTAAACCATGCTCGAATAATAAACTGTGCCAGAGGCCGGCCAAAGAAGCATCATCCTAACCCCATAAGGAAACGCTTGTTGTAGAAGCCATAATTATACATACCTATTGGTATGCGTTGGTAACAACAATATGCTCATATGTAGAGGATGGTAGATCATTTTTCCTCTTGTTTGATGCACGGAGCCAAAGCAACTACCGTCTTTCAGATATGAGCAAACCCTAAATTTAGCCATCTCTAACAATTCTTAAATCCAGCTGACTCACCGGCAATCTTATCGAGTTGGAGAAAAAGATATGCTCTATACTCGTTAGTTCACCCATCGGATTGATCGGACTATCTGCGACTCAAAGAGGCCTATTTTCGGTTAAGATAGGCTGCACGCCCGCTTCTAGAGGGGGGCGCTGTGACGAGGTGGATGTGTGGGAAGTGCTTAAGTCTGCTGAGCGTGAGCTCAAGGAATACTTTGGAGGTAGGCGTAGGGAGTTTACTGTGAGGTTGGATGTTTTAGGCTCTAAGTTTGATGTGATGGTTTGGAGCGCTTTGAGGAGCATCCCGTATGGTGAAGTTAGGAGCTATAGGTGGCTCGCTGAGCAGATAGGTTACCCTAATGCATATAGGGCTGTGGGTGGAGCGTTGAGTAGAAACCCTCTACCAATCTTCCTGCCTTGCCATAGGGTGGTTCGTGCTGACGGCGGGTTAGGGGGGTATAGTGCGGGTTTGGATGTTAAACGCTTCCTCCTTAGCCTCGAAAAAGGAGAGCCTTGTTAGATCTTAACCACATCTAACCCCAATTCATCTGCAAATCTAAGTATCTTCTGCTTCTCCGTTGACAGACCCTTCCAATCTAAAATAGCGTATCTAACCTCCTCAGCACACCTACTGACCATCGACTTAACGGTCTCTAATGTTAGTTCAGGAAGAATGTGCTTTGAAGCCACAGCACCCAAAGCGTACTCAGATTCTACTAGGAGCTGAGTGAATTTGGAGGAGTAGTGGGTGCCGCCAAACCCTACGCCAACCTTCGAAGCATATTCAAGGTTGTTTATAGCGGACCAAAGCGAATCTGCAACCACCTCAGCGGCTCTCAAATCCGACCACTGCTCAACCCTAGAGCCTATCTCAACGAACATACAGGGCTTCTTGAGGCTAGATGGCCCGTGGTGCATCGGCTCCAAAACGATCTGATACCCTTGTGCTTCGCTTCTTCTCAGCCAGAGGGCTTTAAGGTAGCTTTTCAGGAGGCTTGGGAAGGTTATGGAAGGCTCTCTAGATCTACCACCATAACTAGCGTCTTCACCCAGATTGCCGGGGAAGTGTGCTGTGAGGCAGGGTATGCCGGTTTCTGAGCTGTGGCGTGATAGGAAGATGTATGCCTTAGGGTTAAATGCTTCATCTAGGTGGTCCGCGTAAATAATATCCCTTCTCGTATACGCTAGTCTGACACCACCACACTCATAGATGCTGCTACCCTCAAACCGCTCCGAAGTCTCTTGAAAACCGTATTTAGACCTAAGAACGGACGCTATATTACATCCAGCCTTATCTTGAAGAGAGGCGACGAGAAGAAAACCGCTGCCCTCAGAAGGCATGGGTGAGCACGCTACTCCCCCTTGGAGCGCCAGAGCCTCTTGTAGGTCCCAGGCTTCATAACAACCCTATTTGTTTTGAACGCTATCCCCTTCTCGCGCTCAACGATCTCTGTGGTTGAGAGGATGGCTTGCGCTATAGCTACCAACTCGCCTTTAAGGGTGTAGATCGCCACGACATCCCCTGCTGATATGTTGCTTGAGAGCCTCACGATACCTGGGATCGCTAGCTGCGCTCCGTGGCATATAGCATCTACAGCAGAGTCCCTTATGTAGACCTCTTTTAGCCAAGCTGTGGCGTATTCTACTGGGCGAACGCATCTCCTCATATATGTTTCGTCGCCCTCTGCTAACCTCTCTTTAGCGTAGAGGAGGTCGTGCAACCTTACGAAACCGTCTTGTTCAGATATGTGGCAGACCCTAGTCCTCCTCAACTCAACCATAGTGGCGCCGCATTTCAGCACCTCCCCGATATCATATATTAGTTTGCGAACATAGGTTCCCGCTTGGCAAGACACCTTCAGTAGAACCAGTTTGCCAACCTGCTCAAGCAGATCTATGCCGTATATCTTTCTGACACGCGTAACCCTCTTAACCGAGGATCTCTGAGGAGGCCTCTGATATATTTCGCCGGTAAACTCTTGAAGAACCTTCTTAAGCCTATCCTCGCTCACCGGGTCGTGCAGCCTCGCCACAGCAACATACTCTTTGGGTCCAAGTAGTAGGGTTGAGAGGACCTTGGTGCCCTCACCCAGACCCACTGGTAGCAGCCCTGTTACAGGGGGGTCTAGTGTCCCGCTGTGCCCCGCCTTCTCTACGCCTAGAATCTTCCTAACATATGAGACGACTTCGTGGCTCGTAGGCCCCTCGGGCTTATCCAATGGGATCAAGCCGTATTGGAGGAGGACTTCGATGGGTCTTTTGTCGTAGAAGTAGCCGCAAGCTGGGTCGGTCTCCTCTTCACCCAGCTCAATCAGAGGCGCGTTCTGCTTCTCCAAAGCCGCTCACACAAAATGCTTAACGAATGCCTCGACCACTTCAATAACAGCCTCTCTACTGAGGTGGTCTGTGTTTAAGACGAGGTCGAAGACAGAGAGATCCTTACCAAACTCTATACCATAGATCCTCTGGTAGAGTTTCTTGTTCTCTTCGTCTCTCTTCTTCACGATGCTTAAAGCCTCGTCATACCCTATCTTGTCACGCTCAACCATACGCTTAGCCCTGCTTTCAACACTAGCACCAAGCCAGATCTTTACGCCTAGGTCTGTTAGCCAAGGTAGGGTGTAGCTCGTTACAACAACGTCGCCTTGCTTCAGCACCTCTATGAGCCTATTATCGACCTCCCTATCGTACTCTGGGTTCGCAGCCCTCTCAGCTAAGAAGCGTAGACCCTCAGTGGTATCCCACCACTCAGCCCCCTTTGCTATGTAGCCTCTGCTAGCAGCCACCTCTTTTAGCGCGTCTCCGCCTCCATACACCCTTAACCCGAAGCGTCTACCTATCGCCTCAGCTACAGTAGTCTTACCTACAGCTGGTGGTCCAGAGATTATGAAGCTTCTTTTGGGCATAGGCTGCACCTAGTCTGTCAAGCTCACGCCAAGAAGTTTCGTTATCATGCCGCTGAAGGCGAAGGATGAGATCATATACCACCAGAATAGGTTGAGCTCAGGCCCTATCGGTCCAAAGTTAGCGCCGAGCGGTATTGGGATGGGGATGGGTGAGATCGCTACGGTGCCTGGGCCTATTATGCTGTTGACGAGCCACCATAGGAGCATAAGTGGGACGAAAAAGAGGAAGGTGACCTTAAGGTTGTCGGCAGCGACCTTCGCTTGAAGCTTATCCGTCTGAGGCTTCTTCTTCATCAGCTTCTCCTCCTTCGCCTTATTCTTACTCATAATCGCCTCCCTCAGCTCCTTCTGGTACTCTCTGAGCTCAGCTTGCATACGCTTCATCTGCTCCACATTCGTCAGCAGCCTCCGCCCCACAGCATACAGAATATTCACACCCAGAGCCATAGCTATAACAATGAGGGTCGAGTTCGGGATCTTCGTCAAAGCCTCACCAAGTATCTGAAGCATACCCCTTCGCTGCAAAAGTAACCGCAGAGCAAAGGCTAATAAGGGTTATGCACAAAACCCATTCATAATTCACGCGGATCGACTCTTCCCAACCCAGGGACCCTATCGAAGACGGGTGTCAGTTGATATTATCACGCGGTCTGGAACTTAGTTTCAACTAATCTTCTTTCTTGACAAAAGCGTATAGAAGATCAGTTTCAACCATCAAACCTTTATCTCACTAAAGCTGCTTCCTTCTCTTTGCACGGCTAACAGCCTCATCCTTAGCCGCCTTCTCCGCCAAATCTTTAAGATCGCGCCTACTCTTCTTACCCGCCAACCAATCCTTAGCTGCGAGATAAGGTGTCTTTGGGAGAGGGATTCCGATAAAGAATGACCCAGCGTTAATAATTACCGTTCTTGTTTCCCTAACCCCTAGCTCCTTTGGAATCGTCATCCTACCTCTATTGTCAACCCTTACCCCAGCCGTTTTTCCCTAAAGCATATTCTTAACCCATAGATATGATCCTTACCCTTCTTTAGCAACTTATCCAGAATACCCAAGCGTGGGTGTCAACGACGTTAAATCGTCACTTCCACCCACGCCTGTATATCGCTGAGTCAGCTTCTTCAACGCTCCTTTCAAGCTCGTCTTCAGAAACAAGCAGTTTAGCTGAACCCCTAAAAGGAGACCGCCTGGGTTTAACGACGGATCCAGACCTAGATACGATCGCATCCCTTAGCTTAATGATCTCCTCACCAGATCTTTCATCTTCTTCGTAATTACGTTATATGCGGAAAAAATAGACACTCCGCTTCCTACCCAGCTTGCTTGGCACAACAACCACCTAAGCCATTAACGTGCACCGAGACATAAAAAAACATTACCAACTTCGCAATCTAACTGGGTCAAACGGAATGCTTAATTAAGCGCAAGAGGCGAGGTTTAACCATCAAGCTTATTTTGTTGATGAATGTGGTGTGAGTGAGATGCATCCTACTCAACCCATATTGGCTACTGAAGCCTTGGTTGCTTCAGCACACCCTTTGGCGTCGCTTGCTGGTGTTAGGATATTAGGAGAGGGTGGTAACGCCTTCGACGCGGCTGTGGCGGTCAACGCTGTGCTTAACGTAACGCAGCCCCATATGTGTGGTGTAGGTGGAGACATCTTCTACCTAATCTACTCTTCTAGAGATGGTTATGTGCGCTTCTTAAACGGTAGTGGTAGAGCGGCAAGGAAGGCGAGCGTAGAATACTATCTTGGAAAGGGGTTGGAGAGGATCCCGAATTATGGTCCGCTTGCGTGTGTAACTGTGCCGGGTTGTGTAAGCGGCTGGGAGAAACTAAACAAGGAATTTGGCTCTATGGATATGCGTGAACTTCTGCGCTTCGCCATACACTATGCTGTGAATGGGTTCCCCATCAGCAGAGGCTTGGCAGCAGCTATGGAGCAGGTCGCGAAAACAGGAGCCTACCCCAGTTGGGCTAAAGTGTATCTGCCGCAGGGTAGGAGACTTAATGAGGGCGAGGTTCTAAAACAGGAGGATCTCGGCAGAACCCTCTCAGTTGTAGCTGAAGGCGGCTCAGACGCCTTCTACTCTATGCTGGCTGAAGAGATCGAAAAGAATGAACCTGAAGTTCCGCTTACCGGGGAGGATTTTAGAGAACACACATCTGAGTGGGGCGAACCGATCTCCACAGAGTATCGAGGGTACACTGTGTATGAGACCCCTCCGAACACGCAAGCCGTAGCAGCACTCATAGCTTTGAATATTCTAAGCGGCTTCAACCTTAAGGAGAAGGCTCAGCTATCCGCTGAAACTATTCATCTTCTAGTGGAAGCTACTAGGCTTGCGTACGAAGACAGAGCTAGGTACGTTGCAGACCCAAGGTTCTTTGACATACCTCTGAAGCATCTCCTTTCAGAAGAGCACGCCGACTCTCTGAGAAGCAGAATATCGGCTGCTTCAGCAATGCCCTACGCAGATGGTTCAGCTGAAGATCAGGGTGATACGACGTACTTTGCTATTGTGGACAGAGACGGAAACTGCGTCTCTTGTGTTCAAAGCCTCTACCACCCCTTCGGGTCACACGTAGTGGTAGAGGGGACTGGTGTTGTGCTGCATAATCGGGGAACCTACTTCACCCTGGAGGAGGGTCATCACAATAGGCTTGAGCCTGGTAAGCGGCCCTTCCACACGCTCTGCGCTTCGATCACATTGAAGGACGGTGAACCTCATATTGTCCTCGGCTCCATGGGTGGAGACGGGCAGCCCCAGACACACATCCAAATACTGTCCTCAATAATCGACTACGGAGCAAATATCCAAGAAGCCATCTACCTACCCAGATGGCTTCTCCCAGGCACGATATATGAGAAGCATAAGGTTCTACTTATGGAGGGGAGGTTTCCGAGCGTAGTGGTCGATGGGCTGAAGGCCTTGGGGCATAGGGTTGAGACGGTGAAGCCCTTCTCCTCACTTATGGGGCACGCGCAGGGTGTAGTGATCGGTAGAGGTAAGAGGGTCCTGTATGGTGGAGCTGATCCTCGAGGCGACGGGCTGCCTATAGGCTACTAGAGGTCGGTGGGTTGAGGAGTATAGCGGCGGTGGTCTTCGACTTCGACGGCACGCTTGTAGATGAAAGTAGGAGCTTTGAGGAAGCCTTGGCTGCGGCTTGTAGAGATGTTGGGTTGAAGCCGCCTAACCGGATGAAGGTGAAGACCCTCGCTAGGCAGCACCCGGACATCTACCTAAAGCACTTGATTCCTTCTGAGGTGGCGAGCAGAGAAGATCTAGCCAAACGGTTTATGGAAGCGTTCACGAAAGCCTACGATTCAGATGGGCATAAACACGCCAAGCTCACCAAACACGCAAAACCTCTCCTAAGAGCGCTGAAAGCGTGTGGCGTTAAAGTGGGGTTGGTGAGCAGAAGGACAACACTATGGTACGCGATACCTGAGATACTAGCCCTCTTCTCCATATCGCACCTGGTGGATAGGGTGGTTACTTGTAGAGAAGCAGAGACGAAGAAGGAGCAGCTCACACTATGCTTAAGAAGACTTGACGTCGAACCGTCGGTCTCCTCGATGGTAGGTGATACGGCTGAAGACATCTTAGCCGGTAAAGCGGTGGGCTGCATAACTATAGCCTACAGCAAGGGCTTCGGCGAACTAAGTGACCTCTTAGCAGCTGAACCAGACTATTTGATAGCTGACCTGATCGATGTGCTGAGGATCGTAGCCTCAAAGAGTAAAGCCTAACTCACCCCGCTGCTCAACTCTCTGATATGGGGACTCTAAGGCTCTATTGGCTAGACCCCTACGCCAGCAGATTCAAAGCGCGGGTGGAATCTATATCTGGTAGAGATGTCGTGCTTGACGGAACATACTTCTACCCTCAAGGAGGCGGGCAGATATATGATACGGGCGTAATCTCAGGCATAAAGGTTATCAACGTAAGGAGAGAAGGCGATCTAATCGTGCACACCCTCGAATCCGAGCCGAACTTTGCGGTTGGGAGCGAAGTCGAATGCTTGCTGGATTGGGATAGGAGATATAGGATAATGAAGCTGCACTCAGCAGCCCACCTCCTCTACTACGCTATCCAAGAAGAATTTGGAGAAGAATGCCGACCAGCGAGCCCAGGCTTGACAGACGACACAAAATCGAGAGAAGACTACCTATTCAAAGAGAAGCTCGATCCTCAGAGGCTTCAAAGGGTCGAAGAAAGAGTCAACGACTTGATAAGAGCAAGGTTAGATATTCACACTTGGAGCGAGGGTGAGACGAGATACTGGAAGATAGACCCCTACCCAGCCATGCGTTGCGGAGGCACACACCCAAAGAACACAGGCGAAATAGGCGGAGTAAAGGTCGGTAGAGGGAAGAAGCCTGGTGCAGGTAAGGAGAGACTGGAAATCACATTGAGCCAACACAGCGTCTGACAAACAGTTTATTAGACTCTACCGCAAAAGCCTCTGCTTAGGTGCCGCCGTAGCTCAGCGTGGTAGAGCAGACCTAGCTGGAAAAGGGGCTCAGCTGGCTGTTAACCAGTTGGTCGTCGGTTCAAGTCCGACCGGCGGCGCCACATTATTGTGAGATTAGGTTTTCTTTCTTTTCTATGCTGTATATTCTAGATATCTACCTTTATCCTTCTTATTTCCTCTACTATCTTCGGTAGAGCCTCTCCTGTCTTTGCTTGAATGAGGTAGTCTGATATGCCTTCTTGTGTTAACGGGGTTGGTTCAGTGTTTACTTCTATTAGGGTTACTGGATGCCACTTCCCTTCTTTCCTTACCAACCTCTCTCTTGCTACTCTTGGTAGCTCTGCGAACGGATAGACTACTGCTGAGGTTCCGCAGATGAGCATCAAGTCGCATTTTGAGACCTCTTCTAATGAGCGCCTCAACACATCAGCCGGTATAGGTTCATGAAAATGCACTACATCAGACTTCAAGGCGCATCCGCAGATTGAGCAAACGGGGGGTAGCTTCCCCTCTACCCTTAATCTAGCTAAGTCGAATTCTTTTAAGTCGAATCTGTTACCGCAGCCCAAGCACCTTAATTTGAAGGCGTTCCCGTGATACTCGATTACGTTTCTGCTTCCAGCCTTCTGGTGGAGGCTATCGATATTTTGGGTGATCACGCATTTTATAACCCCCATCTTCTCCAACTCAGCCAACGCGTAGTGGCCAGGGTTAGGCTGAGCCTTCGCTAAATCCCCTAGGAGTGAGGGGGTGCTTAGCCTTTCCTCCCAATATTCCTTGGGGTTTGCCAGAAACTTGTAGTAGATCTGGTGAGCCCTTTTCTCAGCGTCTGGGTCTTTTGTCCATATTCCTTGTGGTCCTCTGAAGTCTGGTATTCCTGATTCGGTTGAGATCCCTGCTCCAGTTAGTGCGATGGCGTAGTTTGAGTTCAGTAGGTCTTTTGCTGCCCTCTTAATCAGCTCATTCATAGCCGCATTCTGTTAAGGCATCGTCGTAAATTAATAGTTAAGCCTTTCTTTTCGTAACTCTTAGAAGAGGGTGAACTCTTCCATCTGCTGGAAGATATTGAAGTGCATCTCTTCGTAGCACCTCTTACACAAACGAATCCCTCCGCCCACATCGTATTCAGCCACACGCTCCCTACAAAGACTGCATAACGTGTTCTGTTCTTTTGTTCCCAACTTCTTGATACTGCTTCCACGAAGGTTCCTAAAAAGTATATCTTAACGCGAGTTGTTTAGAAGGAGTAAGACTCAGTCGTTGAGCTCAGGACTAAGATATGCTATTGCTAGGTGCTCTAGTCTTTTTAAAACAGCCATATTCATATCTGCGAAAGCCTTAATTCGCAGTTGACAGTTCTGAAGAAAAGTAGTAGCATCATCTTCGCTTCCTAGTTCTTTAATAAGCTTTTCTCTTAGCGCACTGGTTTCACGATTTCCGCTCAGATGATTGTCCCAAATTCTTCTTCTAAGGTTGTTAGTCACCCCAACATAGATCGGTCTTTCCGAGTTTTTACGATAGAAAGCATATAACCCGGAAGACTCAGGGATTTCGCTTCTGCTAATATTACGTACGTCTATTAATGGACTCTGCTTAAACTCGTTAAGCATCTTCACGAGATCAGAAACTGCAGGGTCAAAGGTCTTGCAATCTTCTGTTGTAAAGTTGTAGCGTAAAACTTCTGCCCCAGTTTCTTTAAACGCATTTTTTACTTTCTCAAAGTATGTGCTACTTCCTATGACGTAAATTTTTGAGAAGCTTCTTAGGGGTCTACCAAGTCTCTCTTGATATAATACCTGTCGCCTTAGTGTTTCGTCAGAGATGGGGCCACTTTTTTCATCGTTAAAGGTAACATCGTAGTTTCCTATGGGGTGATCTGGTTCGATGAAGCCATATTTAGCACTAAGTATGAGCCAAGGGTATTTGTCTGCTTCTTCACGCTTTAGCCATTTTTTAAAGTCTTCTCCTGTGTAAGCGTCTTTTGCTGGTACGTATGCGTCTGCTGAGGTATTCTCACCCCAAATCTTCTCCTTCGTGCAAGAGACCACGAAAAGAATATCTCCTTCTTTCTTCTGGGATTTTTGTAATAATCCCGAGATCTTCGCTATTTTTTGCTCAGCCATACTCTTATATTTATGGAGTGGGAGAAGGTTGCAGGCTTCTTTATAGAAATCTAATGCTTTTACAAGGTTACCTTGATTCTCATAGATTTCGGCTAGGTTATAAGCGACCCAGCCATCCTTAGTTTCTACAAATAATTTAAATAAACAGTCGACAGGATTTTGAGTCTGTTTACAAAGTCTAATTTCCTCATTTATCTTCTTCCATTCTAAGCGATTCAAACATCTCTTGAAATCGAGTTCGGAGTATTTAAACGTGTCTTTTGTTTATTGCCGCTCAACTAGCGCTCTATCTTCTAATAAGAGGGCTGTTTTCCCGTTATCTGATTTGTAAGCAAAGATTGTGTATATGGGGTCATCTTTGTAGTAGGATGATGCTTTCTCTGGCCTTTCCGATCTTTACGGTTCTATCTCTTGTAACCACCCTTTCGGCTGCTACTAGGATTCTGTCAACATTGAAACCTATTCTTGCTGCGAGCTCACCAACCAATAGATCGCAGGGGACTATCTGGTCTGGGAAGGCTCCTTCAGCCACCACAATAGCCAGTTTTGCGCCTTTTTTGCATACCCGTTTTATCTCTTGTAGAGAGAGCTCTACGTCCCTCAGGTATGCTTTTGCAGCCACCGGTAGGTTGAGGTCTGGGAAGGGGTCTCGGTCTACTTGTGTGTCTATGCCTATGTAGGAGCGTAGAGCATCCATCTTAACCTCTGGGAAGAAGAGCTCATACTCTATCCGATAGACCTTGGTGTACTCTATCTTGTTAAGGTAGGGTGGAGAGGTCACCACTAAATCGTATGCTTCATCCGGTAGGAAGTCGAGCCTCCTCGCATCACCGAGGTACACTTCGATGTTAGAACCTCTGTAGCTGGTCGATTTGATGTCTTTGATCATCTTCTTAACCATTCTTTTGAAGACCTTTCTGAGAGGTGGATGCGGCTTCTTAACGATCCTTATGTATGAACCGTCCTTTAACGCATAACTCACCTTATTCGCTGAGTTCATTAACGCTAGTGTGAAGAAGTTTCTAACTTTAGGATCATCTATGCTCCGAACCTCCTCCCTGAAGAAAGCAATATCCTCAAGGGCGTACTTTGAGAAGGCAGCCTTAGTGAGCCAGCTAACCTCACCTAACTCACATCTCCTAAACTTCTGCGAGAAGATCCTTTCAGTGGTCTGCTCTAGAGCATCGATATCGTAGTCAGCAGTCTTAACTTGGCTCACGAAGACCGCGAGCGGCGAAGCATCAACCCCACAAGCATCTAAACCAAACTCCTTGGCAACAACCAATGTGGTGCCTGAGCCGCAGAAGGGGTCGAGCACCCTAGCGCCGCTATCCACACCAAATAGCTCAAACATCTTTACAACGAAGTCTCTTGAAAAGCCCTCCTTAAAGTAGAACCAGTTGTGGATAGGGAGCCGCTTATTCGGTACAAAGGTGACCAGCTTCCCGTACTCTGGCGCTCGAACGATCAGATTAGGTTTGAGCACAGCGAGCCTCCACCCACACTCGACACAGCACTCAAAAGATGCTATCCAACGTTTATAAACGTGTATCGTGGCAAAGAGGGTTGTGGAAGGCGTTAAGTTTTCAGCAGTTCTTCTCGTTATCGCTCTCTTCGCTGGGTTTGTTGGATATTACATAGGTTCCTCCTCAACCAAAGAAGTAGGAAGCATACACTACACATCATCAGCCACTGTTGAGGAGACCACCACCTTAACAACTATTACACAGCATCCCAGAGTCGGCTTCGACTTAACAGCCCATGTGTACCGCGTGGTAGATGGCGACACCTTTGACGGCTTCCCTTGCGGTAGAGTGAGGCTTGCCGACATCAATACTCCTGAGAGGGGTGAAGTCGGGTATAGTGAGGCGAAAGAGGCGTTAACCCTATTGATCTTGAACAAGAAAGTCTATTTGGATGTAGATGACTTGTACGTGATCGATCGGTACAATAGGCTTGTCGCCGTAGTCTACGTTGAGTACAACTCAACACATTTTCTAAATGTTAATAAGTGGCTACTGGTCAGCGGCTACGCTAAGGTCTCCGACTACCCTAACGAGTTCAACCCTTCTGAATGGAGCCTCTACGTTAAAGCATTCCCTTGATGATGTTACGATAAGCAGACATATGACAACCAAAGAAAGCACCAAACGCTAAAACCTAATCGCAACATCATCATTCCCTTAACCTTATATCTCACCGCTTAGCCGGAGCTGCATAGCCTTGGAAGATGAGGATGTGATGAAGATCTTAACGGCTAGGTTCGAGGCCATAAAACAGCGTGACCACGAGAAGATCGCGGCTCTGATAGAGCCTAGACGCTACACTAAGTTTGATGATTGGCCGCCTTTTAAGAGGATGGGGCTTAACGGGGTTGAGGAGGAGAAGGCTGCTCTGAAGGTGTTAAAGGAGTATGTGTATAGGATAGAGGAGCCAATAATACAGATTAACGATGGAACAGCTTGGGTAACCTTCTACTTGAGCTACGCCGGGAGGATACGTGACCTCGACTTCGCCATAAAATCTAGGGCAACCGTCATAATGGTTAAGACCGATGAGGGCTGGAAGATAGTCCACGAGCATTACTCTAGGCTTCCTGGTGTAGAGCCGATAGATCTTCTAAGCAAAGGGGTTAGGGTTGAAATGGATCTGCTTGAGAAGCGGATAATGGAGGCTCTAGCAGACGGCAGCGCTTTAACAGCGATAGAGATATCAGAGAGGATAAGCAGAGTAAGTGGGGAGAGGGTTGAGCCCTCTGATGTCGCTAGGAAGTGCCGCGAGCTCGTGGCAGCGAATAAACTTGAAAAGGAGGGCTTTCTGCAACCACGCTATAGGTTAAAGAGGTAGATGGGGTTGAGCGTAACATCCAAAGACAAGCTGGTCGCAGCGTCTGACCTACCTAGACCAAAAGATTATCTGATGAAGGCTTCTAGAATAGTGTTGAAGGTCGGCACAAGCAACTTGACAGAAGAGGATTCGAAGATAAGCGAAAGAAAGATCGCTAGGCTCGTCGATGAGATCATGGCTTTAAGAAGGGAGGAGCGTGAAATCTTCCTAGTAACCTCAGGTGCCATCGCTTCGGGCTTAGGTGTGCTTGGGTTAAAGTCACGCCCGAGGCAGATGCCTTTTCTGCAAGCCGCAGCTTCAATAGGTCAGAGCATACTTATGAAGACCTATGCTGAGCACTTCGCTAAATACAATCAGATCGTGGCGCAGCTCCTTTTGACAAAAGAGGACTTTATGGATGAGCAGCGGCATCAGAACCTTAAGAACACGCTGGAGGCGCTTATCACGTGGGGTGTGCTTCCGATAGTGAATGAAAACGATACAGTTGCTGTAGACGAGATTAGATTCGGCGACAACGACAACCTAGCAGCCCTCCTCAGTGTTAGTGTGAAGGCAGACCTTCTAGTGCTGCTCTCAGACGTAGACGGGATATACACAAGCGACCCCAACCTCACACCAAACCCAAAACCTCTGCGCACCTTGACAGAAGTGACACCTGAACTAGAAGCCGTAGCTGGGGGCGCACATAGAGGTTCAGGCGGGCTTGTAACTAAGCTTCAGGCTGCTAAAGTGGTTCTTAAGGCTGGTATACCTATGGCTATCTTGAATGGTGAAGACCCGCAGGTTATCCGCGAGCTCCTTAAAGGTGAGCCTGTTGGCACCCTATTTGTCCCCGCTAAGTTGGTGAAGGGTGTTGAGTAGTGTCAGAGAGATGGCGTTAGAGGCGAGGAAAGCATCCTATGAGATGGCGAAGCTGCCTCGCTCAGCTAAGGACAGAGCACTGCTTGAGATCGCTGACGCGATCTGGAGGGAGAAGGATACCCTCCTCGCAGCCGCTTTTGTCGATGTTAAGGCTGCTCAAGCCGAGGTTGAGGCTGGTAGGCTTGCGAAGCCGGTTTTAGAGCGGCTTAAGCTGGATGAAGTGAAGATTAAGGCTATAGTTGAGATGGTTAGGAGCGTCGCTTCGCTTGATGACCCTGTTGGGAAGACCCTCTATGCTATTGAGTTGGATGACGGGTTTGAGCTCTATCGGGTTACTTGCCCGCTTGGCGTCATTGGGGTGGTCTTTGAAGCCAGACCAGATGTGCTTCCTCAGATCTCGAGCCTCTGCCTAAAGTCTGGTAACGCTGTTATATTGAAGGGCGGGCGGGAGGCTGCGAATATCAATAGGGCGCTCTACAACGTGATCAGAGATGCGGCTGATAAAGCTGGCATCCCAAGAGGGTGGATTCAGCTACTGGAGGCTAGGGAGGAGATACTTGATCTTCTGAAGCAAGACGATTTAGTTGATCTTATTGTGCCTAGGGGTAGCAACGAATTCGTGAGATTTGTGCAGGAGAATACACGCATACCGGTCTTGGGGCATTCGTCTGGTGTATGCCACATATATGTGGATAGGGCTGCTGACCTCGCTAGAGCGGTTGACGTCTGCTTCGATGCGAAGGTCCAGTACCCAGCAGTGTGTAATGCTGTCGAATGCATATTGGTGCACAAAGATGTTGCACAAACCTTCCTACCTAAGCTTGCTGAGCGGTTCGTGAAGGCTGGTGTTGAAATGAGGTGCTGCCCAAGAGCAAAAGAAGCGCTGAGGGGGTTCGATGTTAAAGAAGCGACCGAAGAAGATTGGGGGCGAGAATACCTAGACCTCAAGGTTGCAATAAGAGTCGTAGACTCGCTGGATGAGGCGGTAGAGTACATAAACAGGTACGGCTCAAAACACACCGACTCCATAATAACAGAGGATAAATCCGCAGCTCTACGATTCCTAACTGGTGTGGATTCATCAACCGTGATACATAACGCATCAACACGCTTCAGCGACGGCTACAGATTTGGTCTAGGCGCAGAAGTAGGCATAAGCACGAGCAAGATACACGCAAGAGGCCCTGTGGGGTTAGAGGGGCTCGTAACCTACAAGTATATTCTTTTGGGTAGCGGGCAGATCGTCTCAACCTACATAGGTGCCAACGCGAAGAAATTCAAGCACCGCCGTTTGGATAAAGTGTGGAGCCCAGATACGTGGATAGCAGTTAAATAGTTCACATCCGAAGCCTTATTCGAGATATCTTGCCGAGTAAGATCGCAGACCCCTCTTTAGCGGGTAAAGGTGAGCTATCATATAAGTGGGCTTACAACCATATGCCAACGCTAACAGCCATAATTGAACGCGAGGCACCTAAGAAGCCTTTAGCGGGTAGAAGGGTAGGTGTCTGCCTACACGTAACAAAGGAGACATCGGTTCTCGTGATGGGGCTGAAGCGACTAGGTGCTGAAGTCTATCTTGCCGCCGCTAACCCACTTTCAACGCAAGACGATATAGCAGCCTACCTCGCATCACAAGGCATAAACGTCTTCGCTTGGCGTGGTGAGAAGCCCTCAGAGTACTTCGACTGTATACATCGGGTTCTATCATCTAGAGTAGAGTTTCTTATGGACGATGGGTCAGACGCGCACGTAGAAGCCCACAAGATGGGTGGGCTCAACATATTGGCTGGGACCGAAGAGACTACAACGGGTGTAATTAGACTAAGGGCTCTTGAAAAAGATGGTCTGCTGAAGTATCCCGTAGTAGCCGTTAACAACGCCTATACAAAGTATCTCTTCGACAACAGATACGGTACTGGGCAGAGTGTCATCGACGGGATACTGAGGGCTACAAGCCTCCTTCTCGCAGGCAAGACAGTTGTGGTATGCGGATACGGGTGGGTAGGTAAAGGGGTTGCGAAGAGGGCTAGGGGGCTAGACGCACACGTAATAGTGACTGAGGTAGATCCGCTTAAGGCACTCGAAGCCCATATGGATGGCTACACAGTTATGCCTATAGCTAAAGCTGCTGAAGTCGGCGACATATTCATAACGGTCACGGGGCAGACAGGCGTCATTCGAGGGGAGCACATCGAAAGGATGAAGGATGGGGCTATTCTCGCAAACGGAGGACACTTCGACGTAGAGATAGACGTCAAATACTTGGACGAAAACGCCGCTTCTAGGGTCGAGGTTAGACCGTACACAGAAGAGTATAGGTTAAAGAGCGGTAAAAGGGTCTACTTGATTGGGCGCGGAAGGATAGCTAATTTGGTTGCAGCAGAGGGGCATCCGCCTGAAGTTATGATGATGTCTTTCTCCAACCAGCTCCTCTCCCTAATCTACCTCACACAGAACCACAGCAAGATGCAGCCAAAGGTCTACGATGTGCCTCAGAGCATAGATCAAGAGGTTGCCAGAAGGACCATAGAAGCGCTCGGCATAGAGATA
This sequence comes from Nitrososphaerota archaeon, assembly GCA_011605775.1. NCBI lineage: Archaea > Thermoproteati > Nitrososphaerota > Nitrososphaerota archaeon. Next base: position 17,586 of record JAAOZN010000084.1, read on the forward strand.
GATGAGATGACTGAGGAGCAGAAAAAATACGCCCAATCTTGGCTCCTATAGGTGGAGAAAAAGGGTAACTGCTTAGATGAGCAGCGAAAAGATCGTAATAACCAGCGCACTACCATATGCAAACGGCGAAATCCACCTAGGTCACGTGGTCTCAACCTATCTACCAGCAGACATCTTCGCAAGATACTGCAGAATGAAGGGATACGAAGTAGTCTTCACCTGCGCCACAGACGATTATGGAACACCCATCCTCATAAAAGCTGAGCAGGAAGGGAAGACCCCAAAAGAGTATGTGGAGTACTGGAATAAGAGGGACCTAGAGGACTTCACGAAACTAGGCATATCCTTCGACTTCTTCTACAAAACCTCTTCAGAAGAAAACCTCAAGCTGACCCAGTACTTCTTTCTAAGGCTCTACGAAAGAGGTTACATCTACAGCAAAGAGGTGGAGCAGCCCTACTGTGAAAAGGACAAGAAGTTTCTACCAGACAGATACGTCGTCGGGAAATGCCCCTACTGCGGAGCAGAAGACCAATACTCAGACGGCTGTGAAGTCTGCGGAAGAACTTTTGAAGCAGGCGAGATTCTGAACCCTAGGTGTATACTATGCGGCTCCAAACCAGTCGCTAAGCGAAGCCTACACTACTTCTTCAAGCTCTCGCTGTTCTCGGAGCGGTTGAAGGCGTGGTTGGAGGGGAACAAAAATCTCCAGAGTGAGGTTAAGAACTATGTGTTAAAGTGGATAGAATCTGGTCTCAGAGACTGGGATATCACCAGAGACATAACTTGGGGTGTGCCCATCCCCTTAAAGGAGGCTGTGGGCAAAGTTCTTTACGGTTGGTTTGATAACCACCTCTGCTACATATCAACCACACTCAAGTACCTTGAGAGCAAGGGTTTAGATGGTAAGCGCTTCTGGAACTCAGCCAGAATCTACCATTTCATCGGGAAGGACATAGTCTACCACCACTACCTCTTCCTACCAGCCATGAGAATGGGCTTAGACGAGGAATACGCTCTACCAACATCCATACCAACAAGAGGCCACCTCCTACTCCAGGGGCAAAAGTTCTCTAAGAGCAGAGGCTGGTACGTCAGCCTAAAAGAGTTCCTAAAGCACTTCCCGCCAGACTACCTACGCTACTACCTCTCATCCATCACACCATACAGCCAAGCTGACGTAAACTTCGATTGGAGAGAATACGCAGCGAAGATCAACAACGAGCTAGTAGCCAACATAGGCAACTTCATATACCGTGTACTGAGCTTCATATACACAAGGTTTGATGCAACCATACCCAGACCCAAGGACCCAGATGATCTTGACAAGGAGCTGATCCGCAAGATGAAAGAAACGACGCTGAGCGCAGGCGCCTACATCGAAAAGAACGAGCTTGACAGAGCCTTAAAGACGATCGTCGAGTTCTCAACTTTCTGCAACCAATATTTTCAAAGAAAGGAGCCTTGGAAACGTGGTGAAAACGCAGCGAACTGCCTATATTACGCAGCCAACGCAACCAGAAGCCTAGCCATTCTCCTACACCCCTACATACCTTACTCAACCGAAGAGCTCTGGAGGCAGCTCGCGCTAGAAGGTAGCGTTAATCTTCAGCCTTGGGACTCAGCCAGCGACCTTCTACTCGAAGCGGGTCACAAGATCCTGAAGCCAAAGGTTCTGTTTAGGAAGATTTCTGATGAAGAGCTAGAGCCGTGGCTTGAGAAGTTTAAGGGCTCAAAGTCCTCCGGCTAGAGGTTGTAGGATATTTTGAGTTGGCTTGAGATCGCTCAAGAAGTCTTGGAGGCATATACCGAAGCGCAGAAAGCGGTGGGCAAAATCAAACCAGCCGAGCTGGAGCAGAAACTAAAGTTGAGAGGATGGAGGTTCATTCAACTCCTATCAGTCGGAGACGACCTTTCGATCGTGCTGAAAATCAACTTTAACCAGCCTAATGAGGAGAAACTAAGGAAACTCGCAGCATCTCTTAATCTCGGGTTAGGTTCGATAAGGCTGTTCGACCACGTCTTGATCTCTGAGGGTGGAGGATACTTAGGCATAGGGAAGGGGATGCTGAGGATATCAACAAAGTTTCCTAAAGAGAGCGTGCTAGAGGTCTTAAAGACTCTAATCACCTAGCTAGGGGTCTGAAAACCTTTTAAACGCCATACGAGTATACTCTTGCAGAGTAGGCTTGGCATCTAAAACCGTGTCCTTTGAGGAGTTCAGCAAGATAGATATGCGAATAGGTCGCATCGTAGAAGCCGAACCTGTGCCCAACTCTAAAAAACTCTTGAAGCTCAAGATCGATCTCGGCGGTGTGGTTAAGCAGTCGGTTGCCGGGCTGGGAGATCAGTATAAGCCAGAGGAGTTGAAGTCGAAGCTCGTCGCCGTTGTCACAAACCTAGCGCCTAGGAAGATCTTCGGGTTAGAGTCAGAGGTTATGCTGCTAGCAGCAGTCGATGGCGACAAAGTATCGATCCTCCAACCAGATAAGCAGCCTAAAGAGGGCAGCAAAAT
>JAAOZN010000085.1 GCA_011605775.1 Nitrososphaerota archaeon
AGCAGGCAACACAGCCACAAAGACCGCAACATACAGGGTAGACAACACACCACCAACCATAGCACACACACCAGTAACCACAGCAACAATAAACACACCCATAACAATCACAGCAACAATAACAGACAACGTAGAAGTCAAATCGGCAACCCTCAACTACAGAACCAAAGGAGCAGCAGACTACACAACCATAGCGATGACAGCAGTAGGCGACACATACACAGCAACCATACCAGCAACCGCAGTAACCAGAGAAGGAGTAGAATACTACATACAAGCAGCAGACACAGCAACCAACGAAGCCAAAACATCAGTATACACAATATCAGTAATGGTAGCAACACTCACAATAACACCAGACCACGCAGCACCAGGAGCATCAGCATCATACAGCGGAACAAACTTCACACCAAACACCTCATACTCACTAACCATAGACTGGAGCGGAATAACCGTAACCCTAGCAGCAGGCACAGTAACCCCAACAGGCACAATCTCAGGCACATTCAAAGTCCCAGCAGTCCAAAGCCAAGTCTACACAATAGTAGCCAAAGACAGAGCAGGAATAACAGCATCAGCCAAATTCGGAGTAGAACAAGTCTCAACAACAGAACTAGCAACCAAAGTAGACGCACTATCAACCCAACTAACAAAGGTAGAAACAAACCTATCACAAAAAATGGACACAGTACAAACAACAGTCACAAAAGCCGTAACAGACGCACAAACAGCAATAACAGCAGCCATATCATCAGCCCAAACAGACATCAAAAACGCCCTAGCAACAACCCAGAAAACCATAACAGACGCAATCTCATCAGCCCAAACAGCACTCGCAGCAAACATAAAAGGCGTAGACGACTCAGTCAAAGCAGCCCAATCAGCGCTCGCTGGAAGCGTCAAAAGCGTTGAAGACTCAGTTAAAGCGGCAGTCTCATCAGCCCAAACAGACGTCAAGTCAGCCGTATCATCAGCCCAAACAACACTATCAGGAAGCATATCAGGAGTAAAGAGCAGCGTAGACAAACTAACAGACACAGTAAACAACATAAACACAGGCATCGCAACAACATCAACATTCACACTAGTAGTAACAGCCCTAGTAGTAATCACACTCGTCATAGAAATAGTCATCCTAATAAGAAGGCGGTAAAACCGCCCCACACCCTATTTTTGTAAAATTGTGGTCTCTAATAATGAGTTCTTAGTTTGGATTCCCCTTGATGGCTTTTCTAAAAGCCTGTTTAATTTCTTCTTTTTTGTGATTGTAGTCTATATGTAAATATAACCTTATTGTCCAAAGTATTTGATGGTATCTCTCTCCAAGATGTCTTTGTGATCCATGCGTCTGTAAAAGTATAAGTTCCTCTATAAGACACCAAGCTAAAAAGGCTAGTCTGGAAACAACAAATATTTCATTCACATCTAGTAATTTTCTTAGGTTAAAGCCCCAGCCGGGCTTTGAACCCGGGACCTCCGCCTTACCAGAGCGACGCTCTAACCAGGCTGAGCTACTGGGGCCAACATAAGCTCCACCAAGTTAAGGTTTTAAGGGTTACCAACACAACTCCCCCAACTGAAGAAGAATTGAAGATAGTAATCAATAAATCGGTCTCCGAAAGATTCCCAGACCTCCACGTAGTAGTCAAGTGCGTCAGAGGCGTCAAAGTAAAACCCTCTGATGAAGAGCTCGAGCACATCAAACAAGAAGTCTGCAACCAAGTCAAAAGCAAATACGCCATCGAAGGACTCAAAGACGTCCCAACACTTAGAGCGTATAGAGACTTCTTCTGGCGCATAGGCGTCGACCCAACCAAGAACAGACCAGCATCAGAAGCACTCATCCGAAGAACCCTCGCAGGGAAACCTCTCCCAACCATCAACACACTCGTCGACGCATACAACCTAGCATCCATACTCAGCGAAGTAGCCCTAGCAGCCTTCGACGAAGACAAAATCCAAAGCAGCGAAGTCATCATGCGAACAGCAAAGAAAGGAGAAACCTTCCTAGGAATAGGAATGAAAGAACCCATCACACTCCAAGGAGGAGAAATCGTCTTAGATGATGCTGGCGACCTAATAGCTGTCTACCCCTACAGAGACGCCGAAAGATCAAAAGTAACCGAACAAACAAAAAACGTCGCCTTAGTCGCTTGCGGTGTACCAGGACTCAGCAAAGACACGCTCCTCCAAGCCGCCGACCTAGCAGTAAAATATGTGACAAAGTTCTGCGGCGGTACCATACACCAACCATAACCAGGTTATATACAAGCTTATAAGAAAAAATCGAGCAACCTATCTCGTGACAACCAACACCTCTACACACCAAAAACCCGCTAAAAGAGAAGCAGAGGCAAAGAAGATAGCCCTACTAGCAACTTTCATAGCCCTAGGCGTAGCCCTCTCAATCTACCCAGGGAGCATACCAATAGGCCCAACAAAAGTCTTCCCCTTCCAACACATGATAAACGGAATCCTAGGCGTAGCCCTAGGACCCTGGTATGCCGCCGCAGCAGCACTAGCCACAGGACTACTTAGAATCTCAATAGGCACAGGAACCATCTTCGCCCTCCCAGGAGGCATACCAGGAGCACTAGTCGTAGGGCTACTCCACAGATACCTGCATAAAAGCAGCTGGATCTCTTTAACCGAACCCATCGGAACAGGAATCGGCGCCCTAATAAGCGCCTCCATAGTCGCACCGCTCATACACGCACCACCCATGCCAGCAGCAGCTTGGGCTTGGCTAGGTTTAACCGCTCAGTGGCAGCTCTTCTTAGCCGCCTTTTGGGCCAGCAGCATACCAGGCGCGGTTTTAGGTTTTATTGTACTAGTTGCCTTAGAGAAGCGGGGTGTGCTTGCTAAGATTACGGTTTAAAGACCTCCTAGGTAAAAGAGTCGTTATAACTGGCGACGTCGGGGTTGGTAAGACTAAGCTACTAGCCTCCCTCGTCGATGAAGCCGCCTCAGACCCCGATCTTAAAGTGGTCGTTTTAGACCTCGCACCTGAAGTGCACATAGGCTTCGAAACCATAGGCGCCTCGGTCAAAACCTACTCCAGAAGGCTACACCAAGTAAACTACCTTAGACCCAGCACAATCTTTGCACCAAGGCTTCAAGGCAGAAGTAGAGAAGAGGTCTTAGAGTTAGCGGCCAAGAACGCCTCAACCATCAAACCTCTTTTAATAAGCATAGCCTCTAATCCTCCAGATGCACTATTCATCGACGACCTCACCATATACCTCCAAGCTGGCGGGATAGAACCACTAACCAAACTTATCAGCATAGTTAGAACCTTCGTTGCCACAGCCTACAAAGGTAAGAGGCTCCTAGACGATAAGTGCTCTGGTCTAAGTAGAGTAGAGAAGAGTAGGCTCGAATCTCTACTAAACGACCCTAAGCTAAACATCCTAGAAGTGCCTCTATAACCCACACTCGCTAACCTTATTCATACAAGGTGGCAGAAGCCATCTAAGCACCTACAGCATAGAAGTAACGTTAATATTTAGAACGCTCCTTCGGTGATTAAGAGGATCTAAGAAACTTGCGGATCGGAAGATATAGTGTTCCCCCCATTCGGCTCTATCCTACTCTTATTGATGTAGTTAGAAGACTGTATAACAGATTCCAAGACAATGAGGTTAATGATCTAAATGAAGTCGCCACCGCGCTTAATCACACATCGGCCAAAAGCGGAGCCTTCTTACTAAAGCTTACTGCGCTTAGAGCGTATGGGTTGATAGATGGAAGAGGCAAGATCCACATCAGCAAATTAGGCGCCTCTTTAGCTTATCCGAAAGATAGAAGTGAAGAAGAGAAAGCCTTAGAGAGAGCGGTTACAAACATCCCTCTTTGGAAAGAACTTTACCTAAGGTTCGGCGTAGATCTCCCAAAACAGGGCTTGGTTGAGGAGCTAGCGAAGATAACAGGAGCAACCCTAGAGGAAGCTAGGGCGAAAGAGGAGTGGATTAGACGAGCCTACCAAGACGATCTACTACCACTAACCTCTAAACCTATTACGAAAGAAGAACCCAAGCTTCAGCAGAAGAGCCTTGAGGAAAGGCCAAGCGGCTACATAGAATTTACAGCCGGCGAGATTCATCTAAAGCTACCTTTAACAAAGGAAGGCGTCGAAGCAGTGGAAGCCGCTTTATCCATATTGAAGAAGAGATTTACACAAACACCAGAAGAGCAGAACAACAACCCGCATTAAGAAACCTAATCTTAAATCTACTCCCTTGGTAATATGGTTGGCATAATCGTCTTAAGCAACTTATCCTATGGATCTGACTTTAGCAGCCATATGTGTGCGGTAGATGCAAATAAACACTATTCGAGTTCCTTCTCAAACTCCCTTAGAAGAGCCTTCTGCTTTTCACTAAGCTTGGTTGGAACTTTAATGTTAACTTTGACTAGAAGGTCGCCTCTACCATACTTGTTGAGTCTAGGCATACCTTTCCCTCTTAATCTAAAGATGGTACCGCTCTGAGTCCCTGGAGGTATCTTGAGCCACATATGCCCATCTAAAGTAGGCACAGCTATCTCAGTCCCTAATGCGGCTTGAGGAAAGCTTATGTAGGCTTCAAAGATCAAATCATCCCCCTCCCTCTTAAAGTATTTGTGAGGCGCTATGGAGATCGTTAGATAGAGGTCTCCAGGTTTCTTGGTGTCTGGGTGTACATCTCCCTCACCTCTGAGTCTAAGCGTAAAGCCTTCATCTACCCCTGCTGGCACACTAACCTTTATCTTCCGATAAACCTCAACTAAACCAGTACCTCTACACTCTGAGCAAGGGTTTTCGATGATAAAACCGCGTCCGCCGCAGACATCACAGGTTGTGGATGTGATTATCTGCGCAACCCCCATCCTACGTATGTATTGTACTTGACCTCTTCCTTGGCAACGTGAACAAATTGTTGGTGAGGTTCCACGTCTGGCGCCGCTACCGTTGCAAGCTTTGCATCGCTCTGTTCTAGGCACTTGAATCTCTTTCGTGGTTCCTGCTGCGGCTTCTTCAAGCGTTATGGTTAGGGTCATCGAGATATCTCTGCCTCTAGCTTCCTCATATACGCGTCTTCCTCCGAAGAACCTTGAGAAAAGGTCATCGAAGTCAAAGCCGAAGCCTAAGTCTCTAAATATTGTTTCGAAGTCTGCTCCTCGGAATATATCTTCGGCTGTGTACCTACCATCTATGCCAGCGTGACCGAACTGATCGTACTGCGCTCTCTTCTCATCGTCAGATAAAACCGCGTAGGCTTCAGATATCTCTTTAAACTTCTCCTCTGCATCAGGAGACTTATTTCTGTCAGGGTGGTATTGTAGTGCGAGCCTTCGGTACGCTGCCTTTATCTCCTCCTTTGTAGCGTTCCTAGGCACGCCAAGTATTTCATAGTAGTCCTTTTTTCTGTTGCTGCTCAATTAGGTTCAACGCTTTTCCTCATCGACTACTTTATAGTCTGCGTCAACCACCTTCTTATCCCCTTCTGGTGGTTTTGATGTTTGAGCGGATCTCTGCTGAGCGGTCTGCTGGTAGACGTAGGTGCCGATCTCTTGCAGAACCTTTGAGAGCTCATCGGTCTTACTCTTAATCTTCTGAAGATCCTTGCTCTGCATAGCTTCCTTAAGTTCCTTCATCGCTTGATCGAGTTTGGATAGCTGCTCCTGAGTCATCTTAGATGCCAGCTCAGCTTTAGTCTTCTCAGCCGTGTATAGGACGGAATCCGCAGCGTTCAAAGCCTCAGCCAGCTCCTTCTTCTTCCTATCCTCCTCAGCAAACTTTTCGGCTTCTTTAATGAGCCTCTCCTTCTCCTCCTTTGAGAGTTTTGTTGCTGCGGTTATTGTGGTCTTCACTTCTTTTCCGGTAGCCAGATCCTTCGCTGTAACGTGTAAGATGCCGTTAGCATCGATGTCAAATGTAACTTCTATTTGAGGTACACCTCTTGGGGCTGGGGGTATGCCTGTAAGATGGAACATGCCTAACGATATGTTGTCTGCAGCCATAGGGCGCTCACCTTGCAGCACGTGAATCGTTACTGTGGTTTGAAAGTCTGCAGCTGTTGTGAAGATCTGGCTGCGCCTACATGGTATAGTTGTGTTCCGCTCTATGATTTTAGTGAATATGCCCCCTAGCGTTTCAACACCAAGAGAGAGGGGGGTTACGTCCAATAGGACTATATCGGTTATTTCACCTGCGATTATCCCACCTTGTATAGCGGCACCCATAGCGACACACTCCATAGGATCTATGCCGCGCTCAGGCTCCTTGCCCATAACCTGCTTCACAAACTCCCTAACGATAGGCATCCTCGTAGGTCCGCCTACTAGTATTATCTTATCGATATCCTCCGGCTTCATCTTCGCATCAGCCAGCGCCTGCATCATCGGACCCCTGCACCGCTCCACAATAGGTCTAACAAGTTCCTCAAGCTTCGCTCTGGTCAGAGTGGTTGTTAGATGCTTGGGACCACTTGCATCACTTGCTAAGAATGGTATGTTTATCTCGGTGGTGAGAAGTGTTGAAAGCTCGATCTTCGCTTTTTCAGCAGCTTCTCTGACCCTCTGCACAGCCATCCGATCATTAGAGATATCTATGCCTGTCTCCTTCTTGAACTGCTCGATGAGGTACTGGGTGAGCACGTTATCCATGTCAGTTCCACCTAGCTGAGTGTCCCCACTTGTGGCTTTCACCTCAAAGACGCCGCCGCCGAACTCCAAGATAGTGACATCAAGCGTGCCGCCTCCGAGATCAAAGACCATGATCTTAAGCTCCTTACCCGCCTTGTCTAAACCGTAAGCTAACGCGGCAGCTGTAGGCTCGTTTATGATTCTAACGACCTCTAAACCAGCTATTTCACCAGCATCTTTAGTAGCTTGCCTCTGGTTATCGTTGAAATATGCTGGTACGGTTATCACCGCTTTCTCGATCTTCTCACCTAAAAATGCCTCTGCGTCTCGTTTGATCTTTTGGAGTATGAAGGCAGAGATCTGCTGAGGCGTATATTCTTTGCCAAATATCTTCACCTTATAATCTGTACCCATCTTTCTTTTGATGGCAAAGACGGTTCCTTCTGGATTAGTTATCGCTTGCCTCCTAGCAGGTTCACCTACTAGGAGCTGCCCATCTTTGGTGAAGGCTACTACTGATGGGAACGCTTTCCCACCTATAGTAGTTCCTTCTGCACTAGGTATGATGACTGGCCTACCTCCTAGGAGTACCGCAGCTGCTGAGTTGCTGGTCCCTAAATCTATCCCAATTATCTTCGCCATAACCCCCACCTCCTCTCTCTTCACTCTATATTACCATAATCTTGCGCTTCTGTTCGCCTTTTATTAACCTCTACTAGGCTTGCTCTTATAACTTTACCCCCCAATTTATAACCTTTTCTGATCACCGCAGTTATAACACCGTCTTCAGAATCTTCCTTACTTACATAGCTAAGGGCTTCGTGCAGATTTGGGTCAAATTTAGCTCCTAGAGCCTCTATCTCCTCTAACCCCTCTTTTGCAAGCACTGCCTTAAAGTTTTCAGCAACCATCTTTACTCCTTTTAATAAAGGAGAATCTTCGCCGGCTGCCTGTATAGCCCGCTCCAGATCCTCTTTGATTGGGATAAGCGCGAGGATCAAGCCCTCCTTTGCGCTCATCACTCTACGACTCACCTCTGCCTCAAACATTTTACGATAATTTTCAAAATCAGCCTGAAGGTATTTGAGCTGAGTTAGGTAGTTCTCAGCTCTTTTCTCGCATTCTTTAATCTTCTCCTCTAGGAGAAGTATCTTCCCTTTAAGATCCTCTTCTTCTACTATCTGCTTCCCTTGTTCCTTTTGCTTACCTTCTTTGTTTTCCATCTAATAACTTCACCTCACTTCTATGAAGCCTTTGCCCTACCTTTTTGTATAAACTTTTCTC
>JAAOZN010000086.1 GCA_011605775.1 Nitrososphaerota archaeon
TTATGACCATCCTTTGTATGCAGGTTTTGTCGGCGGCTACTCTCACCCAGCTGCCTTCCACGCGCTGAATTCAGCCGACCTAATACTGACTGTAGGCATAAGCCTAGATGGTGTAGAAGCAGAATGCTTGAGGCTGCCTCGCAAAGTTGAGTGCATACACTTTACCACAGAAAGACCCACGCCCTCCAACGGGAAGACTGTTGTCGGAAATCTTAAGGAGACGCTTAAACTCCTATTAGAGAGGTTAAGAGCATCGCCACGCAGAGAAGCCGACACCCTCCTCTTAAAACAAATCCAGCAGATAAAGAGAGAGGTTTATGAAAAAATAGAAGGCGAGATCGTAGTGCACGTAAACGATAAGCCTCTTCACCCAGGCGTTGCGGTTAAGATCTTGGACTCAACGGCAGAAAAAGACTCCATCCTAACCGTAGACACCGGGCTGAGTACATTCTGGATAAGAGACGCCTACCATATCAAAGGTATTAGAGGTGTGCTATGCTCGAGCGGCTACGCTGCTATGGGGTTCTCTCTACCGGCAGCCATCGCAGCAAAGATCGTTTACCCTGAAAGAAGCGTCTTCGCAGCTACAGGAGACGGTGGGCTACTGATGTCTTATGCTGATCTCCCCACACTCATAGAGAACAACCTAAATGTTGTGGTAGTGGTCTTTAACGACAGTAAATATGGTCAAGTATGGCAGCTTCAAAAGGAGCGCTTCGGGGGGAAATTTATAGCGACAGACCTACAACCAACAGACTTCGCAGCCATCTTTAACGCATTAGGAGGCGTAGGCATACGTGTAGAAACTGTAGAAGAAGCGAAAAAAGCGTTTGAGGAAGCGAGCAGCTTCAAGAAACCGGTACTCATAGATATGAAAACCGACTTCAGCCACAACGTACCTGGGCTAAATATCTATATTCATAACCCGAAGGTTGAATTAGGTAGAGGCTAGCCAACTTTGGCAAACATCTTATTGGTTTGTATCTCCGCCGCTGCCTTTGAATACTATCTTAAGGTCGACTGGTAGCCCTTCGAAGGCTTCTCTTATATCGTTCTCAAGCTCCTCAGCGATCTGGCTCTTCTCATCAACCCTAAGCCCTATGGTTACTTCGTGGTTCTGAACCGATATGCTCTCCACCGTCTTGCCAGAAATTATGTCCACGCCTGTTATCGGGTCTAACACGCCTCTAAGAAGGAGCTTGACGAGGGTGTCGTCTATCTTAGTCTTCCCCTTCATAGCATAATACTTTGAGATTGCGGCATCTAACCCAGTCTTAGATAGCACAGCACAGTGCATCTTGATCTTCGGTAGACCACCCAGCTCATCAGCAATATCCTTGAACGTAATCTTCCTAGCCTCCTCAAGCGTCTTACCTTTAGCAAGCTCTGTAAGCATCGATGAGGTCGCTATGTTGGCAGCGCAACCATAGGACTCGAAGGTTATCTTCTCTATACGCTCCGTCTTCTCATCTATCTTAAGATAGAGCTTGATGAGGTCGCCACAAGCTACGCTACCGACCTTAGCGGTAACGTCAGCATCCTCAAGCCTACCCACATTCCTAGGGTTGGTGAAGTGCTCGATGACCTTTTCACTGTAACCTATCCTCCGCTGCAGAGAAGCGTCTGGTCTGCTCAACTGATCAACCCCCAACTCCACATATTCGCAAGCTCACATAAGACCCTTTCCCTCAGCTTCCTCTCTTTCTGGCAAGCGGGCTAAACGAGCGAAGCCTAACCACCACATTAGCCAAGATCTTAGCTGCAGCATCGACCTCCTCCTGAATAGTCATCCTAGAGAGGCTGAGCCTCATAGATCCGTGCGCCTCCTCATGCGTACCACCTATGGCCGTTATCACGTGGCTAGGTTCAAGCCGCTGACTGTAGCAAGCTGAACCCGTATTACAGACTAACCCCTGCATCTCAGCCTGCAGAAGAAGGGCTTCACCTTCCACATACCTGAAGGTGACGTTGACGATATGGCATACTCTCTTGTCACCCCTCGCACCATTCAGCTTCGAGTCCTCTATTTGTAGGAGGTTATCGATCAACCTATCCCTTAGTCTACGCATCTTAACCGCATCGTCAGGCAAGGCTCTTTTAACCGCTTCGGCGAAACCAACTATTGCGGGCACATTCTGGCTCCCAGCCCTCAACCCCCTCTCCCTACCATCCCCCTCTATAAGCGGCTGAAGCTCGACGCCCTCACGCACATAGAGCGCGCCCACACCCTTCGGCCCGTGGATAAGGTGGGAAGTTATCGACATAAGGTCTATATTCATAGCCTCAACATCGATCTGCTCTTTCGCAAAAGACTGGGCAGCATCGGTGTGGAAGAGCACACCCCTCTCCCTACACAACTCGCCAATCGCCTTAATGTCTTGAAGAGTACCTATCTCTTGGTTGGCGTGCTGAATGGATACTAAAGCAGCCCCTTCTAAACTGGCTTCAAGCCTATCCATCTTCACAAAACCCTCTGAATCAACCGGTATAACCTCAACCTCGAAGCCAAGCCTTCTAAGGTTAAGAGCGGTGTCCAAGACCGACTTATGCTCTATAGCAGATGTCACAACTTTCCTCTTCTTATACAGCGGATGATATGCGACGCCCTTTATGGCTAGGTTGTTGCTCTCAGTTGCACCAGACGTAAACACTATCTCACTCGGCTTGGCTCCTATCTTAGCAGCTATGATCTCCCTTGCCTTCTCGACAGCCTCCGTAGCCTCCTCCTGAAGACTATGCCCGAACTCACCACCAGGTAGACCGAACTTCTCAACCATATACTCTAAGACGATCTTAGCAACCTCGGGATCGACAGGCGTTGTTTCAGCGTTATCTAAGTAGATCATCTACACCATCAACTGTATGATGCGCGCCATCTGAACTTATAGTTTGCTAGAAGGCTGGGTGTATCCCGAAGACCCTACCTACAAAGTCTCCGAAGAGGAAGGTTGCAAGAGCCGTGCCTAAGGTTAAGGCTATGCTTTCAGCGAACTCTCTGGGAAAGCTCCTCTCCCCCACCACTGAGCCATAGAGTGTGAAGAAGAATATCAGCAGAACCGCCAATGTTAGAGAGCCTCCGAAGGCAAAGAGCATGACTTCGGTTAAGAAGTAGGGTGATGCTAGAAGGGCTACCGCGCAAATATATGCTATACCGGTGGCTAGGGCTGAGAAGGCAGGCTTACTTGAGGTCTGCTGCTTCGCCTGTAGATAGGCTGCTGAGCCCATCGATATCGCTGCTGCGAAGCCAACTACTAACCCTGCTATGCCAGCTATAAGCGTTGAGCTGGTTACACCAAGGAAGCCAGCGTGCACACCTGTTATTTCAACTATGGCATCAGCGAGACCAAGAACTATGAAGCCTAAGTACCTTACCATCCTTTCATCAATCTGGTTCATAAACGTCTTCTCGTGCATCTCCTCGTCTTCTATTATCTTCTGCAAAATCCTCTGATCTTCGCCTGTGAGTTCCTCCGAAACCCTCTTGTAGCTTTCTATAACCTGCTTCTCGTGCCTCTCAAGAAACTTAAGGGTGAAGGTCAGTCCCATCAAGATCCTAAGTATGATCATACGGTATATGGCTGCTCTGCTCACCTTAGGTTTGTATCCACCAGTAAGTCTGCTCCAGAATAGGTAGTGCCCTTCCTCAGCTTTAGAAAGCTCCTCCAATATCTTCCTTCTACCAGCATCCTTCTCACGCTTTGCTAACTCGATGTAGAGTTGGTAGTCCGCATATTCGTCTTCGCAGAACCGTTTGAACTTCTCTGTAGCCAAAGGCTTCACCTACTTTTCCTGCTCTATTGTGTAGGTTGTAGTTATCTTAGAGACTCCCTTCAGATTCGCTCCTACAGAGCAGTACTTCTCTTCGGAGAGTTTTATGGCTCTCTTCACAGCATCCTCACTCAAAGCCCTCCCCTTTAAAACATATCTTAATCTGATCTCCTTATAGTATCGTGGGTGCTCTTCAGCTCTATCTCCTTCAGCAAACACTTCGAGCGAAGATAGGTTCTGCCGCTGCTTCCTCATTATGCTGATCACATCTAAAGCTGTGCATCCAGCGAGCGCAACAAGAAGGAGCTGCATAGGCGTAAAGCCAGCTCCCTCGCCGCCAGAATCCTTAGGTAGATCCATTAGAACGCTATGCCCCTCTTCATCCAACCCTTCGAGCCTAAAGTCTTTTATCATTCTGACTTTGACAGCGGGCATAGTAGCGACTCCCCGAAGATCTCTATAAAAGATTATCTAGCTGAAGACGAACTATAGCACATATTTGTGAAGCTTATAGAGAGAACAGCATAGGGAGATGCGGTTAAAAAATGTGGGGATTGTGTTACCAAGGCTCTTTACCAGTTTCCTCTACCGCCTTGTTGAACTGCTTTGCGAGACTATAAGCATTCAAGATCTGCCAGATCCATAGGATGAGTAAGATGATGCCGAAGATTATTGCTGCAACCCCAAGTTCGTACGCTACCAATCCAAGAAGCATACTTCCGTAGGATAGGGCTGCTAGAATTATGCCTACTATAAGAAGCACGATTCCACGCCTTACTCTCCTCACA
>JAAOZN010000087.1 GCA_011605775.1 Nitrososphaerota archaeon
ATTTCTTTGTTTAAGCGTAAGGCTGCTTTTTATGAGAGAAGGTGTGGTCGGGTTCCTGATAGGTTGGTTGTGGTGACGCCTTATGCTGATCAGGATGCTGTTGAGTTGGCTGCTGCTCTTGGTATAGAGGTTCATACGAGGGTTTGATTCTTTCTTTGGTTATTCGGTGTTCGATGTGTCTGTTTGTGTGGAGAGGCCTCGGAAACTTTTGGGTTGTAGAAAAGGTTTATTAGTTTAGTTGTGGTTGGTGGTTGTGTATGAGGGCTCTCGTTATTGGGGTTTTTGGTAGGGTTCAGAGAGTTGGTTATAGGAGGTTTGTTTTGGATTCTGCGCAGGAGCTTGGTGTTGCTGGTTATGTTAGGAATGAGAGGGATGGCTCTGTTACTGTGTTTGCGCAGGGCGACGAGGCTGTGTTAGAGAAGTTCGTTGAGAGGTTGAAGTCTCCTCCGCCTCCTGCGCAGGTTAGGTCTGTTGATGTTAGGGATGCGGCTCCTAAACCTCGTTTGAAGTATTTTGTGATCAAGCCTTCTCCATTGGCTGAGGAGCTGCAGGAGGGTTTTGGGGCGATGCAGTCCATCTTTATGGATTATTGGGGCGAGTTTAGGGATTACAGGAATGAGTTCAGAGATTATAGAAATGAGTTCAGAAGTTTTGTGGGTGAGTTCAGAGATTACAGGGAGGAGTTTAGGGGGTTTGTTGGTGAGTTTAGGGATTATAGGACTGAGTTTAGGGAGTTTGCTAAGAGGACTGATGAGAATTTTAGGTTGATTATGGTGAAGTATGGGGAGATTTCGGATAAGTTGACGACGATTTTGGAGACGTTGGTGAGGGAGTCGAGGGAGACGAGGGAGATGTTGAATGAGAGTATGAGGTTGCTGAGGGAGGTGTTGGAGAGGCTTTCGAAGTAGTTGAGTCTTCTGGGACGTCAGGCTACTTCTCTATCTTGAAGGCGCTATAATTTTTGTCGGCGGTTGATTCGATTAACTCGATGATTATCGTTTTCCCATCATCTCTCAGTTAGAGAAGCGGTCAGAGGAGTTTCTTCAGTTTTTCCAGAAAGATTTTAACGTTCTCCAAACCGCCTCTCCATTCGGGAAACTGATTCTAGTAGAAGTTTCGGTTGAGGAGGATGCTTAAAACCGGAGTGTCGCGGTTTCTCTATTCTCTTTTTCTCTGCTCGATTCTGTAACATATCTGAGACGCATCGGTGAAGCCAGCTTTTTCAGAAGATTCTAGCTTGACAGCTTACAACAGAGTAACGAGAGCTTCGGACGGTAGATTGGTGTCGGATTTGGTGTCGGGTCTTGCTGTGAAAAACTTTTTCTTGCTAGAATCTGGCACGGAATCCCACACTAAGAGTGCAGGATGTGGGTTACAGACTTTTTCTGTTGAGTAGAGGGCATAGACTGAAGGGGTTTGAGGCAGCTAACGTAGGCGAAGATCTTATCGTCTTAATCGAGTGTGATGAACAAGCATTCAGCAAACTTATCCAGACCGCTAAGGTTGAGAAGCCGCCTTCAGCAGAGGTGAGCGAATTGTTGAGGATTATGATGGCGAGGTTACGGGTGTTAAGGAGTATAGGGAGCAGCTCAGCCTGGAGCAGCTGGTGAAGACAGCTGCTGTAGGTGTGGAGATGAGAGGCTCACATAGTAAAACCCTTTAGGAGGCTAGAGGAACTTCTTGAACCATACACAACTCCATATTGTGAGGCAAGGTGTTCTGTATCTAGGGTTGTTTGGAGAGTTGAGCTGAGGGGGTTTATGGTTGTGCTATGTTTGCTTTGAGTTAATCACTTCTTAATATGTGTAGTAGCTTTCTCCCTTTGTTTGTGAGTCCGTATACTTTTCTTTCTTTGCCATATCTTAATTCGCTTTGGTATTCTATTAGCCCGTTTTCTAGGCATTCTTTTATAGCGCTTTCTAGGCTGGTTGGTGCGCAGCCGCTGATCTCTCTATACAGCCTATACTTTGTCTGGGGTCCGTGCGATAGCCTCTCCAGTAGGGCTTCGATGCGCTGTAGAGGTTTCATTCTCCTCCACTTAACCTCCTCTTCCAACCATATTTCTCCGCTCATCATAGATATCTACAGATACCCTAGGTTTTGCTGCAAATATAATCTTTTTCTAACAAGATGTTAGAAGATATTGGATGGTATTATCGAATAAATTCATATTGTCGAGCTAGGACCCCTACCTCGAGCTGCTGGTGACACCTGCACCTAATCTTGTTCTTCTCAAAGCCGCTTTACCAGATTAAGGAGCGACATCAAATCAGAAAAAACGTGTTTTCCCGAAATGAGTATACCTCTTTCTAGATCTTTTGGGCATGGTATATCTCACCTGATTCTTCGTCTGTGAAGATGTCGTCCTTAGACATCTTTCTTATGTAGGTTTGGTAGGGGGTTTCTATCATCTTTAGGTTGAGGGGCCTCTTCATATTATACCAGCGGATGGACCACAGGGTATACTAATTTCAGGAAAATAGATCAAATCAAAAAAAAGGGAAAGCTAATATCAACCATAGGCTTTTTAGCTTGAGCTGAGCTTAATGGGCCTCGTAAGAGTCAAAGCATTATTTGGAGACGCCGAAAGAAAGATGGTTGAAGAAGTTCTCTTTCTAGCAGATACAGGTGCATACTTCCCCATAATACCCCAGAGCCTAGCGGAGAAATTCCACATAGAGGCTCTCGCCAAGACAGAGCTTACACTAGCAGACAAGAGGGGGGTCGAAGCAGGAGTCTCCCTGGCATACTTCAAACTCCTAGACAGAGAAGGGGTGTTCCAAATAGCCATAATGGATTGCCCAGAACCAATACTTGGGGTAACGGTATTTGAGGGCCTTGGGGTGAAAATAGACCCGGCTACAGGCAAGCTACAGCACTCAAGACCATACGGGCTCTCAGCAATATAACCGCTTACAGACCAAAAACACTTCTTACGTTGATCACCCTGTTGGTGTCGTTGGTGCGCGCCCTGAAGGATGTAAAGATCAGACTTCTCGATAGAGAGGTTGTTGAAGGTGTCAGGAAAACCGTATCAGGTTAGGGCATACAATATAAGGCATAGATAGGACGTAAATGGTTTTCTTGAAGGATATACAAGGCTGCTTCAAAAAACTGAGATGAAATATGGGATGAGATTAGATGGATTGAAAAGCACGATAAGAAAGGGAGAAAGAGGCTTATACCAATAATCCTAAAGGACAACAGCTTCAAAGACCGCAATCTAAGAAATCTTTTGATGGAAGGCTGATGAGAGCTCCGATGAAGTCAAGAAGAGCCCAAATCTGGTGAATTCCAAGAACTATGTAACTCTATTTAAGACTACATTGGCTCAGAATCCGAGAAAAACACCATTAACTAAATTCTGTCGCGGGTTGTAGGATTTAAAGAGGTCAGAGAAGTTTCTTCAACTTCTCTAGAAAGCTTTTAACGTTCTCCACACCGCTTCTCACAGCCTCTTCGGGGAGCCAATTTTCGTAGAAGTTTTGGTGAAGGGAGGATGCTGAAAACCAGAGTGTGATGATTTCCCTATCTTCTTTCTCTCCGCTCAACTCTGCGACATATTTATGCAACTCCCCATGACTTCTAATTTCTTTCCCTCTCCTCGCAGCAAGCGCCTTGACCATCTGGGATGCAGCACCCCAAGCCTTCTCCGACGCTTGAACATAGTCTCCTTTAGCTAAGAAGTCTTCAGCATCCCTCAAATACTTCTCAGAAAGCTTCAAATGCAGCTCAACTCTACTCTCGGGGTCGATGGGCTCATTAAGAATCTTCGATAAAGCCTCTAACACCAGCTCCTCCTCCGAAACCCCGATCCTCTCAGACTCCTCCCTTAACTTCTCCTCAATCCTCTTCGGTAGTACGATCAACAGCGATTCACCCATCTTCTTTCACTCTAACATATTAATGAACTTTCTGAGGAATCTAAATCAAAAGGTTTAATAAAACTTGCGGCCGCAGAGACAAAGGGGATGGAGACAAGAATAGGCACATCTATTGGCTAAGAAGGGCTAGGGTAGGCCACATCTACCCCTGAGGCGAGAGGTTGGCGGTAAGGGTGAAGCTTGGACTCAAACCTAGAGGCTCATAGCAAACCTTCGAAACCTCAGCCCTAGTGAACAGCGGCTTCGAAGCCGATAGCCCCAGCTACTAATCCCAACCCCTTTAGCTAAAAGGATATCATTCTAATCGCCACCACCCACCTCAACAATGGTAGAAGTTGGAACTGCAGGAGGCCCTACAAGAGTCTTCCTAATAAGAGAACCCTGACATCTGATAGATAAGTCGGCCCAAAGCGGGCGGATGTGATGATTTCGCCGACAGAAGAGGAGCTGATAGGCGACAAACTCGCTGAAGAGTCGGCCTCGCAATCGGATCAGGCAAGTGGAGGTTTGTCGACGAACCCCAAGACAAAGCAAGAGGCAGCGAGAAACCACAATACTGGTGAGCTATACCTCTCGACAACCCTTCGAGCCCCACATTTACAACTAGCACGCAGATCGAAGCTTATTCTGAGTTAGAGGCAAGCAATAGTGAGCTGATCTTTTCCACCTTTCCGGTAGTGGTGTTGGCTACCAAGCCCAGTATTTCAAGCGCCGACAAGCCTACTATGCACCGATCCGATAATCCGAGGGCTTTGAGCCTCTCTCTGACTTCGTTTGGAAACTTCAGCGCGGCTATGTGCGCCCCTGGGAGCTCTTCACCATCGACAACGAGCTTATCGACTATTGCCAGTTCCCCGGAAACCTCATGGCCGTCTGCTACGACAAGCCCCAGGCGTCTACCGACTCGTTTGACGCCGAGTTTATCTGCGGCGTCTTCGTCAAGTAAGGTTACCGAGGCCCCTGTATCTACTAACGCTACGCCACCAACACTACCTTTAGTCCCAGCGACAGAAACGTTGGCCTTAACCAGCACTACACAACACCACTTTGTAGAGATGAGCACTCGCTTCATAAGTGGGAACTCCGCTACTTCCTGATAATTCAGCGGCACAGCAGATAGGTGGGCTTCAGATAAGCCATCCTGCTTCACAAAAGGCTTCCTCAAGAGCTTCCTAACCACACTCTACGCCAAAGGGGTTTCGGTTGAGGAGGTCTCATGCTCATCTAAGGGTGATGAGAAGCGCGTATTTAAGATGAAGAGGTAGTTGGCTTGATGTTTGGTTTTCTCCATATTAGGTATGTTGGTTTTAGTCTTCTTTGTATGAGTGCTTCTGCTATCTCTTCTTTTTCCTCTTTGAATTGATTGTTGTAGTTGTTTGTGTGTAGTTTTGGTGAGAAGAAGTGTCTTAACACGAACTTCTGAAGCTCTCTGATTTGCTCTTCAGTTAGTTTTTGCCTTGTGTTTAGGTTTTGCTTTTTGATTTCTGTTTTCGGCACGGTTTCTTTTTTCGAGTTTTACGTCTAGTCCTATTCCTTCCGAACCCTTCCACCTATTGGATGAGCTAGGGAAGAGGCTCGCCAAGCTGAAAGCTTCGCTAGGTGAAGTGTAAGTTGATACTTGGTGTCGGATTTAGTGGCAGATCCCAGAGAGAAAAA
This sequence comes from Nitrososphaerota archaeon, assembly GCA_011605775.1. Lineage (NCBI taxonomy): Archaea > Thermoproteati > Nitrososphaerota > Nitrososphaerota archaeon. The sequence continues at coordinate 5,541 of JAAOZN010000087.1, forward strand.
ATTTTTCTCAGCAAAAATCCGACACTAAATCCGACACTAAATCTGACACTGATTTACTCAAAGGGTGCTATCTACACTAGGAAGCGGCTGGGTTGCTTCACTATTTAATTCGGAAGATAGGCTGAAGGTCGCTTTCGGATCTGCTTACGTTAGAGTTATCCATAAGTAATGGGGCTTCAGATATGTTTCCGTAGCAGTCTATGCAGTTCAGCTACAGGAATATAGCAGCTCCAGCTATTGGTGAGGATATGCTTACGCGTGTTTTAAGGAAGCTCGGGAGATCAACCATAATAGGGTACTCAGAGTGTTGAAGGAGGAGGGGTTTGCTGTAAGCGAGCCTAGAGAGCAGAGGAGGAGGTGGCGAGATATTAGAGGGAGCACTCTAATTAGCTACGGCAAATAGACTGGCACCAGACCAAGGACCCTAGATGGAGTGGGGTTATGAGCTATGTGGTCTTTGATAGACTTATGTAGCTCTTGGGATTCGTCGGCTTTGGGCTCCGCTTGAGTTCATCGGAGCCCTCATCAGCCTCCTCCCCCTGTCAGGGTGAACCCGCTCCAACCCCTCATCAACTCGTCGAAGAGCTTTGGGGTTGGAGGAAGCCCCTCCATCTGAAGGCTTTACGCATCATCCGACGATCCGCGCTCTTTATTATGAAAGTTTATGGCTTATGCCTATTTGAGTCCATCTATTTTGAAACAGCTGTCGACGGCGATGGCCCATAGCGTATGAGGATTATGCATCAATGCTCCAGAGGGCTGTTAACGACTACGGTAAACCAGCTTCAATTCTATCAGACCACGGAAGCACATTACACGCCGTAGAATCACCAGCTAAAGAGTAGGGGCTGACAGCCTTCGAAAAAGCACCTCATCAGCAAAAAGATCAGGTTCACGGGTCCTTAATGGCTTTGAGCGCCTCTTCGGTCCTAGGTGTGATGCGCTGATATTTTTATTTCTGGGCAGCCCAGATACCTCAGCTAAGATCTTAGCGCATTTGTAAACCATTAGTTTCTGTGATGATTCGGCTCCGTAGCTTCAAGCCTCTCAAGCCTACGCCATAGTGATGATAAGCCACGCCTATAGACGAGGAGATTCAGTACCGGATTTGGTACCGGATTTTTGCTGGGAAAAATTTTTTCCTGCGGAAATGTGGTACTAAATCCGGTACTGAATCCGGTACTAAGCGTCAACTTATGCTTCGCCTATTGATGCTTCTAGCTTTGTGAGCCTCTTCTCTAGCTCCTCTATGTTGAGTTCTTTGAGTGTTGTGCCGCATAGTTTTAGTGCTTTTATTGTTGTTCGTAGAATTTGTGTGCGTTTTTTGCATCGCCTTGGTCTATGTATGCTTGTGCTTTGGTGTACATTTGCTAGGCTAGTGTTGCTGCTGTTTTGTTTCGTCCGCTCCACTTCTTAGCCTTCTCTAGGAAGTCTTTTGAGTGCTCTATCTGCTCGCTCCTCTTGTATGCTGATTATTCTTTTTGTGTTGGTTTTACTTTCTTCTTTACTTCTGGCGCTTGTAGCTTCTCTAGGCATTTTATGATTTTGGCGTATATTTCTGCTTCTTTCATCTTCTTCTCCTTCTTCTTGTGAGTCACTATTCAGAGAGCGGATGGGTAGTGCTGTTTTTGTTGGTGGAGGTGCTTCACGCTCCCGTCTGGGTATGTGATGGCTCTGATGAGATGGTATAGCGTGTGGGAGTTGAAGAGTGATAAGCCTCTGTATGCGGTTGATTGAGGAGTTAGCTGCCTGACACTTCTATCGAACTCCTGGTTAGTAACCCTTCCCTTTGAATATGCTTCAAGTAGACCTTCCACCCTACTCTTAAGATCCTCAGCACTAGCATCCAAAGTTTGAGATATGCTCCGAACTACGGCTACCTTCTCTCTACTTCACGTATCTTCCTACGTAGCACAATTTCACGTGCGATCCTCGGAGCCCACTCCTCCTATACTTCTCTCTGCTGTAGTGTCCGAAATAGAGGCATGTGTATGACCTACCCTTCGCTTTAACTGGCTTCTGGCATGGGAAGCCTCTTTCGCCGCAGACAGGGCACCTTCCCCTCTTTGACCACTACACCTCTTCTACTACGCATCCCTCCAGTGTTATGTAAACCCAATTAAGTAGTTTAGGTATACAAATCTAACACAGGTTTTTTCCAAACCGTGGGCTGGAAATGTTAACATAGTGAAATCTGCCCCATCGTTCTTAGGTGGGTCTTGTCTACTATATCGGCGGAATACAATGTAGTTGGTGATATCGAATTTCATAGTACAGTGCCTGATGATGCGGGAAGCCCAGCGACCATAAGTTTCCGTAAAGCGCCTAAGAGCGTGAAGTCTGCTGGTAGAGAAGCTTTCCACGTAACGCTTAAGCGTGAGCCGGGTGGTTGGTTCGTAGCCACCTGCAAAGAACTACCCGAAGCAATTTCGCAGGAGGCAGACATAGAAGAAGCGACGAAGAATATTAAGGAGGCTATAGCGGCTGTGCTAGAAGACATATAGCGAAGCGAGGTTTCCACCTCAGATATTGTAGTGGTTGAAAGGGAAGAACGGTTGACGAAACTCCCCACGGTATCGGGGATAGATGTCGTCAAATACCCCAGTTAACGGACATCGAAAAGAGAGCAACCGAACGTTAGCGGCTCCTTTCAAACACAACTAAGTAGGTTGAGGTGTCGAGGTAGAAGGTCACCATTCAATGCATCTCCTCTCTCCTGAGCTCGACGACTTCTTCGCTTAAACTTCTTCCCCCAACCTCTCTGGCTAAAATTTCCCTTACATCTTCCAGGGGCTTTAGATACTTCTCGTACTCCCTGTAAAGCGCCATCACATACTCCCTAACCCTATTAGCCTTCGCCTGGTAAAGCCCTATAGCTATTAGACCCTCGACTTTCTTCTTGGTTAACTCTTCGATCTCAGTCATGAGACTCACCAATTAACTATCTTTCAAAGTACATAAGTCTTTAAAGGCTGGTGTCATGTAAACATAGGTTGAGCCTATTAACGCGACCACAGCTATCAAAGTGGTTGATGAAGAGGTGTTTGTTGTGGTGTGTTTGGGGTCTGCGTATGTGCGTGGTAGGAGTGGTGAGTATTGGGTTAAGGGGTTGCTTGAGGATTAAGGCTATTTGGTGATTAGGCGCGCTGTTTCTCACACCTATCGTAACACCACCCTCTAGCAACATTCAAATAGAAGATCCTTCTCTAAAACTTTTTGGAGCTTGTCGGAGAAGCTTAAGAGGGAGTTCATCGAGCTCCTTGAAAAGGATAGGGAGTTCAGATACACTGTCGCAGGATACCTAGGGCTATCGGAGATACTGAAGAGGCTTGACAGGCTGGAAGAGGGGCAGAACAGGCTATGGGAGGGGCAAGCCAAACTCTGGGAGGAGGTTAAGCTTCTTAGGGTTAACTATGATAGGATGAGGAAGTATATGGTTTCAGCGTTCAGGGACCTTAAGGCTTCTTTAGGTGTTGCTTTTGAAGATCACGCCGCATCGTTTCTTGAGCTCATGCTTGAAGAGATGGGGTACCCTGGAGCGAGGGTTGAAAAGAAGTTTTTCGTACATGGTGGCGAAGTGATTGAGGTAAACCTCTTCTGCGAGAAGCCTCTTGTCGTGGGGGAGGCTACTGTAAGCGTGAAAGATGCTAGAGAGGCTGAAGCTGAGGTGGAAAAGCTTCTAAAGCGTGTGAAGATTGTGGAGGAGAAATATGGTAAGCCTGAAATGATGATATTATCTGTTGCTAGGTCTACGGATGAAGCCGCAAAGATGTTAAAGGATCTTGCTGAAAGGCACGGTGTAAGGCTTGTTCTCGGAAAAGAGATTGAGGAGGAGCTTTCAATATAGCTATTAATATATCATATTTTGACGCTCTCCTCGACTGAAGTCGGGAGATTCTCGGTTTGTTGGGGCTTTCATTAGCCTTCTTCCTACCGTGTTCTGGGCACTCAAGGGTGCCCCTACCATGGGCACGTAGCCTACAGTCATGAACCTTCTCAGATGTAACATCTAAGCCTCATGAAGGCTTCAGGATAGTGGTAGGGCTCACCGACCCTACAATCATTCATCCCCTCAAGCTCATCCTCCCACCTATCAATAACCGAGAAGTCTAGGAGGATCTCACCACTCCTAACAAGAGCATCATTATGCCTACCTCATTTCCTACCATCCGAAGCCATCTAACAAAACCAAACAAACAGACGAAAGAAGCAAAAACCTTAGACACTGACCCTTCACATCAACTTCGAAGAGTTACCAAAATCCCTACACCACCCTTTTTTAGATTACTGCTTGAGACTACTTTTGCCTAGCCTTTTCAACACCTCTTCCAAAACCATCTGATACAAGGGTTCTTCTTTCTCTACATGCTTAGCACCCATTATGCTTAGCTCTTTGATGCTTTCTTTAGCGGAGTCGAGTGAATCCTGCCTTATGCGGGGGAGCAGACTAAGGATGGTCTTATGCTCCTCCTTCAACTGGAGGATTAAACGCTCCTCCTGTGGTCTAATATTCAAGATGGCAGGGAAGACGGTTTTCTCCTCGCGGCTGAAGTGGGGAACCATAACGTTTTTCAAAAAAAGCAGAAGATCTCTGATCGCTGAGTGAGGGTCCTTATCCAACTTGCTTAGCAGTTCCTCGAATCTCTTGCCGATTATGTAATGCTCATAGTTTTGCTCCTTTAGAGCTTCTAACAACTCCTCAAGTCTCATACAGCGGAGTAGCCGATCTTCTAGTAAATATGTTTTGCTCAAGCATGTAGAACCAGACCTAAAAGACAAGAAGGAGAAGTTCCAAAAGCTTTGTTACTGAAGGTGAAATGAGGCAATATGGTTAGACGAAGGGGCATCTTAAGGCTCGGGATGGTACGCTATAGATCTGAGGCCTTGAAGGAGAATTGTAAAAAAGCTCTTAGAGGAAGGCTACATACGCCGTAGCTGCAACAGCACCTCAAGCTAAGCCGCAACGTTCAAATACCTATGTTCGGTTTTACTTTTGAGGAGTAAAAATGAAAAGAGCTCTACTAGGAGTGGTGGTGATAGGTTTACTTCTACTATCGATGTTGATGGCGACAATACCCGCCCAAGCCAAACACTTCCACAGAAATTGCGAGGGGTGTCTTCGTCTTCTATGGGTTTAGTTCTCCACCTTGGTATCCTCCTGAGCAAGAAACCGATAGCTATCGCTGGGCTCCAAAATATCGTTGGGCTTCACCATCAATAACCGTTAAGGTGAATCCTACTGCAAGCGGCTTTTCTTCTGAATACTTGAATGACGTACTCGACGAGGTTAAAAAAGGCTTTAAGGTATGGGATTCAGCATCCGGACCTTGGAGCGTTACAGTTGAGCGGGATGATTCGGTAGGTCCAAGCCCAATCTATCCTGACGGCATAAATACTGTTTCGTGGGGAACAGTAGATGGTCCCGGTGGGGCTGTGGCAGTTACATATTACTGGTATTACACCAACACCAAGGAGCTGATAGATGTTGATACCATTTTCGATGTTGCAGAGCCTTGGTCTATTTCCCTTGAGGTTCCATCAGACAAGTTCGATGTTTGGAACACAGCCGCCCACGAAGCTGGGCACTTCCTCGTTCTTCAAGACCTCAATTCGCCCAGGGATGGCGCGTTAACTATGCATGCTTATACGTGGCTTGGAGACAGTCTAAAGAGAACTTTGGGTAGTGGAGATATCTTAGGTGTTAGGGCTATCTACGGCGAGTAGCTCTTACCCACCCCTTTTTTTGTTGCGTGAGTATGATCGAGTCTTCGCCCTTCTTCTCTTGTAGATTTCTGAGACGTTGTATAGTGTCTCTCTACCCCAGACTTCTTCGAGTGCTGTGAGGAGCTTTTCACCTTTCTTTGATAGGGCGTAGTGTATTCTACCCCTCTTTCTTTTCCCACCTTTCTTGACGAGGAGTCCGAGCTCTTCTAGGTAGTGTATCCAGCGCCAAGCGGTTGTGGAGGCATACGTAGGCTTACCTAGATAGTTTGCTAAGCCATATATGTGGATGGGTTGATGCTGCTTGATCACTCTTAAAATCTTGAGGAGGTTCTTGACATCTGGCATACGTAATATGCGACATATATCCATATGTATATGTTTCCTTGGGTTGGATTCGTATGGGGCTCGGTTTAGGATGGGGTAGCGGAGACCTTTCGGCGGCGCTTGTGCGTGTTCGCCGCTTGTTCACTGTTTGCGTATCTGCCCTATTCTCTCGGCGCGTGTCCACTTGACCCTCCTTTTTAGTAGGATGTCGAAGAGGGCTTTTATGGTGAAGGCGTCGATTAGGTGTTTGTATCCTACTACGAAGAAGGGGGCGTAGGCGACCAGTCGCGGATCCTCTTCGTCGATTTCGATTGCGAGTAGGCTGAGTAGTGTTTGGAGGGTGGTGAAGAGGAGGAGGGTGGAGGCGATGTAGGTGTATGCGCCGTTGAGTATGGCGATGGCCGCTGAGGCCCAAACAGCCATTCCGGCGAAGGGGATGAAGCCCATCGATATTAGGATGAAGGGGAAGCCGAGCCTTTGGAGGAAGCCGTATCTTGGGTTTGTGAAGGCGTCTCTGTGCTTGAAGATCGTTTGGAAGTTGCCCCTGTACCACCTCATCCTCTGCCTGTATAGGTCTTTTAGGGTCTGGGGGGCTTCGGTGTATGCTACTGCGTAGGAGCTTGCTTGGACTATGCTGCCTGACTTCAGGGTCTTCACCGTGACGTCGAAGTCTTCGGTCAGGGTGTCTCTGTCGTAGAGTCCGCCTGCTTCTAGCACACCCCTCCTGAATGCGCCTAAGGCTCCTGGTACGACTGTAACAGCCCCGAACACGTCTAGCGCCCTCCTGAAGATGTTGATGCTCGTTACGTATTCGAGGGCTTGGCATCTTGTAAGCCAGTTCACCCTGTTGAGGACCTTGATGTTGCCGCATACGGCTGCGACCTTCGGGTCTCTGAACCTCTTCACGATCTCCTTCAGAGCATCCCTTCCGACGATGCTATCTGCGTCGACGGTTACGACGATTTCTCCTCTTGCGAATCTTAGTCCGAAGTTGAGGGCTGAGTACTTACCGCCGTTGGGTTTGTGGAGGACCTTCACACCCTTGTAGCTTGATGCTATCGCTAGGGTTCTATCTGTGGACCCGTCATCAACGACTATTATCTCCTTGCTCGGGTAGTCAGCCTCTAGGAGCGCTTCAATCGTCCTCGCTATGACCTTCTCCTCATTATATGCTGGCACGATTACGCTTACGGTAGGGTAGATGGGAGGAGCCTCATCAAGGCTCTCCAAGCATTTATGGTACACCGCTAACGGCACGGCTAGGAAGCTGCTCCAGAATGTTATGGTGAGCCCGGTTGCCACGACTATTAGGGTGAGTGACGCTCCAACCTCATAGGCTTCTAGCGCTGTGGCGAAGCCGAAGATAAATGGGAGTGATATGAGGGCTATGGAGAAGAGGGATGGGATTCTGCTGCCTCTCCTCAACCAGCCTTCTGACCTGAATCGAAGAAGGAGAAGAAAGTATATGGTTAGGGCTGCGGCTGAGAGGAGGGAGAGCCACGTGAGAAAAGAGGGCGTGAAGAGGACGAAGAGGGCGAGCACCAAGTATGTGGATAGGGCTAGGGGGAGCAGCTTTAGCAGCCTTCTGTATTCGGCTCTCATCGCTGCTACCTATTGCCCTCCAACTCCTCCAATACCTTCTCCAATGTTTCCGCCTCAGCCTTAAGTGAAGCCTCCTCCCTCTTCACAACTATCTGCCGCAGTAGGTCCCCTACCTTCTGTTGGAGCTCCTGCGCCGACTCAGCTTCTACAACTTGTATCCCGTAGCTTTTAGCAAGAAGTTTAGCCTTCACATCGAGCTTCGGCATCGCCACCAAAATTCTTTCGCTCGCCTCAACGTCCAATGTTTTGGCGAAGAATGCGAGGACCAGTGTCTCGTTCACCTCCCCCTCCTGTGTAACCACCTCTGCAACCACGTCAACCCTCCCATCGCTCCCTTTCGACCAGAGGGCGTAGTCGAAGTCGAGCTCTACGCCGCTTCGACCCCTTATGGTGGCTGGCGCTTCTAATCTCCAGATGCTGCTGAACTTCTCAAGCGTGGGTTTGAGGTCCACGGTCTCCCTCATAACAAGCTCCCGCTTTTGGGGGTTGAGCCTATAGGAGTTGACTTCCCTTACTACGAGGTCGTCTTCGTCGAAGCTGTGTCCGCTTGGGCAGGTGTAGCGCCTCCTAGGGTTGGATGAAGAGCCTCTGCAGTTTAAGCAGCTGTACAGTATCCCTGGTCTGCGGTAGTCTACGCCTATGGCTTTAAGGGCTCTGCCGCACCTCGGGCATGTGAGCCCACCCTCCTTCCTGAAGCTCTTCTCCAGGTCTAGGTGGCCGCAGGCTAGATGCTCGATCATAACACCCCTCACCAGATTCGGCGACCCGCAGGTTGGGCACCGAATCTGTAGCAGGAGCTTGGGGGAGCCGCAGCTGGGGCAGACGGCAACATTATCGACCACGCTACTGCTCAAGACGCCGAGTGAGCTCAGCTCCCTTAGGATGTATTCGAGCTCCTCATCTGAGGCTCCGGTTACACTAGCAGCGGCTGGGTAGCTGACGCCGCGCTCAGCATCCAGCTTCGGCTCCAGAACCTCTATCACCCCATCCCTCAGCGCCCTGAGCAGCCTCTGCACACCCTCCCTCCTGAATACGGGGTTGCGCTCAGCCAAGCTTCACACCCCCAAGCTTACCCTTAACCTCAATCAACCTTCTTCTAATAAGACCCTTCAGAAGCTGGTTGAAGAGGGCTTCAACATTCTCCCCGGTCTTAGCTGAGGTCTCGATGTAGGCGGCGCCGAGCTCAGAAGCCCTCTTCTCAGCCAACGCCCTATCAACACCCCTCAGATGAGCCAGATCCAGCTTGTTCCCAACGAGCCAAACGGCGGGCTTCACATCAACCCGCCTGACCAAGGCTTCGTAATACCGCTCCGCCTCGCTTAAGGTGGCTGGTCTGCAGATATCGTAGACTACGAGCGCACCCTCCGTGTTAGCGAAGAACCCCTCATCGCCGTCCACCTGCTCAACACCCGGGTCCCAGAAGAGCAGCTTAAAGCAGCAGTCCAAAACACGGTAAGCCTTCTCAGACACCGTGGCTCTGATGGTTGGGATATACTCCTGCTGAAACTCCCCTGACAGATGCCTGCTCAAAAGGCTCGTCTTACCAACCGCATTAGCACCCAGCAAAACCACCTTAAAAGACCTCTCTAGCATAACACCACCAGCCAGCTGGTCGATCAAAGCCGCATCCCATACCGAATTCCCCCCCCCTTTTCGCTTAAAAAAGATATTAAGCTTTCTTCTCCATTTCTTCTGGTTCATCGTCCAATTTCTGTAGCCGTTTACCCTGCGAATCCCTATTTCAGCGTGATCGTGGTTGAATAGGCTTTTCCATCGTCTAGGGTCACAGTTATCGTATAGGTTCCAGGTGACATACCTTTGGTGCTCAGATTGAATATGTATTGGTTGTTGGTTGAGTCGTATCTGAAGTAATTCTCATTGTTCGATGAGCCGGAGGATGTGCCTGGGTTTGAGTCGACCCATATCTGCGCTTTTGCGTCTGAGATGTAGTTGCCGTAGTAGTCTGTCAGCTGGAACTTCGCTGGAATTGTGCTGCCTGCCTTGAAGGTGCCAGAGCCCAACGGCGGCAGAAAGCCGATGAAGTTGTAGATGACCTGAAGCGTCTGGGTGTTACTGGTGCTGGGGTTGAAGGTGATCCCACCGATAGTCTGGCCAGCAAAAGAGGCCTGCACTGTATGGGAGCCAGGTGTGAGGGCTGATGGGTTATAGTTTAGGGTAGCCACACCAGTAGCCCCGGTGATAGCTGATCCCACTACTGTGCCATCCACTGTGAAGCTTATGGTTGCCCCCGCAACCCCAGCACCAGTATCAGTGCGAGTCAGGGTAGCGGTGAATACCACAGGACCACTAGAACCAACCACCACCGAGCTAGGCGCTATGCTAAGCACCAGGCTGGTGTCAACCGATGGTGGCGGTAGGACTTGCACGGTGTAAGATTTGCTGTCCGAGACCTGGTCCCCGCCGGTGGGGAATGTTCTAGAAGGAGAGATGCTGGTGACTTGTGCGTTGAGTATGATTTCGCCTGTAGCAGGGCCGGTGGGCGCTTGGAAGGTCCAAGTGAAGTAGATAGGTGTCCCCTTTGCCAACCCGGAGAAGGTGCCTGATGTAGGTGGTCCACTTAGCAAAGTCAACCCTGAGTATATGAGTTGGTAGGTTCCACTCATGGTGCGATCTTTGTCGTCAGCAGTATTGTCGTTCGAAATGCTGAATGTCACGCTGAAGGTTGCCCCGCTGAGTACGTTCAATGACGCTGCGGTTGGTTCCACCCTTTTAACGTTGAGAAAAAGAGTCTCGCTGAAAGCTGCTGGGATGATCGATAGAAAAGAGATGAGAACCCCTATTAGGAGTATAGCTTGGTATCTTGTCGAGCTTCTGCTCATACCATGAGTTTCGGGGGGGTTAATATAGCTTTCGTCCAATCGGCTGGTGCTGTTAACTTAAGGGTCGTTCACCTCCTAGTAGGCTTAGTAGCTCTTTGAACTTGATGTGTCTTCTTCTGGTGTTGTGGAGGTGGGTGTAGAGGTGGAGCCATCTACTCACGTGCTTCAGGTCACAACCCTTCCTCAAGCAGGGGTAGTAGTCATCAAACCCTTCAACCCTATCCTTAAGATACTGTGTAGCTCTCTCTACGATGTTCTTCTCATAAGTGTATTCTATGCTCTAAGCTTAGGGATCTGCAGGCTTCAGGGTACCATAGTGCTCCATCACTATACACCGTATGCTTACCATACTTC
>JAAOZN010000088.1 GCA_011605775.1 Nitrososphaerota archaeon
AAAATTGAATCTCACATAGAGAATTGAAAGATAGATCAGCTCATTCCCATATATTCTATGAATCTCACATAGAGAATTGAAAGTAAACGGCAAAGCCCCAACACCAACCCTCTTAGGAGACCAAGAATCTCACATAGAGAATTGAAAGCGAACCCAGAGCTGAGGGCTAAGCTCATCGAAATAGCTAAGGAATCTCACATAGAGAATTGAAAGTAAGGTAGAAGTGAATTGCTTTATCGCCTGGCTGGAGATAGGAATCTCACATAGAGAATTGAAAGATCTTCGTTAAAGCGGCTGAGAAGACGATGCAGAGCAGAATCTCACATAGAGAATTGAAAGATTACAACGTGCTGCTGCGGAGTATTACCGATTATCTCCTGAGAATCTCACATAGAGAATTGAAAGTGAACCCGACAAATCCGAATCTCGGGTGCAGATAATATGCTGAATCTCACATAGAGAATTGAAAGGTTACGCTTATGTATTCTGGGACTGCTTTCGCTTTTTCTCTGAGAATCTCACATAGAGAATTGAAAGCTAAGCTTCTCGCAGCTCCAATGCCAAGCCTGAACGATAAAGAATCTCACATAGAGAATTGAAAGTAGCTACTACTTGAACAACATCGCCAACTGCCATCTAAGAATCTCACATAGAGAATTGAAAGACCTTCTCTAAGTGCCTGGATCGTTCTGAAATTAAAGGTTGAATCTCACATAGAGAATTGAAAGAAGCACAAACTTCGAAGCCTCAGCGCCAGTTAAAATATCGGAATCTCACATAGAGAATTGAAAGTTACCGTAAACATCTTCCCAACCAGCAGTGAACCCTTGCTCGAATCTCACATAGAGAATTGAAAGGCTTTTGCTATTCCGGCAACCTGACCTCGACGCAGCCCTGAATCTCACATAGAGAATTGAAAGTTCACAAGATCTGCTCTGCTGGTGTAGCCTTTATACCCCTGAATCTCGCATAGAGGGTTTAAAGAAACGTCTTATCCAGTAGGCTATCTTCAGACACTCAACGCATCCTCTAAACTCCGCCTTGCTCCAGTAGAGAACCCTCTTTGCACTTCAGATAGGCTGCTCTACATCTAGTTAGATCAATCTTCTTAAATTCTAATCCAAGTGTGTTCGCGAGCCTCATCGCCTCAACACTTATGGATGGTGCGGCGATTATCCCTCTTACCGCTGCACCCTTCTCCTTGAACTCTGATAGGTATTTGTAGGCTTGTTTCACAGCCCTCGTATCAACAGCCCTCCGCTTAACCTCGATTACCGTATACCGCCCTTGGCTATCGTAGCCCGTAAAGTCAGCCACACCCGTGCTCAAACGCCTCTGGTGGGACAGTATTCTGAAGCAGCCCGGCTCTAGGAGGTCTGGGTTTGAGGCGATGGCTTCATACATCTCCTCCTCGCTAAGATGCATCTCAAACTCAGCCTCATCCACAAGATGCAGATGTGCCAGTAGCGTAAACTCTTTGAACACTACGTTGAGCGTCTCCCGGTGCTCCCGTCTATACGATCTAATAGTCAGATAACCGCCTTCTAGATTGACTGTAAATATGCTACCCGGGGGCTGCCAGTTTACAGCCTCAAACCCCTTCGCTCTATGTAGGAGGAGCGAGCTATCCTGCTTTATCAGCAGCACCCTCTCACCCCAACCCAGCTTAGAGGAAGCTCTACCACTATACTCTACCTTGCACAACCCAGCCGCTATGATGAAACGTTTCTTCGACAAAGCATCCCTTAGCAGATCATATGCTTCCTCTAAAGTGGGTTGGAGCATATACGCAGCTTTACCACTCAACCCTCACCATACTAGGTTAAAGAGCGGCTAAAAGACTTATCTGCTTGAGTAGTGTAGAGAAGGCGTAAACGGCTTGAAGGAGGACCTCCTCAGCATCCCCACTGGAGTTAGAGGCTTAGATAGAATGCTCTTAGGAGGACTACAACTAGGCGCAGTATACGACTTTTTCGGCGCCAGCGGTGTAGGGAAGACACAACTATGCCTCCAAGTTTCAACAATAGCTTCAGCACCAAAAGAGCAAGGCGGATTTGGGTGCGTTGTACTATATGTAGACCCAACAGGCTCCTTCAGACCAGAGCGGTTAAAGGAGATTGCTGAGGAACGCTCTTTAGACTCCGAGAAGATCCTCTCTCAAGTGTATTTATATGAGCCTCGTTTAGTGGAGGAGCAGATAGCGGTGCTGAACCAGCTCAAGAAGATGAGCAAGAAACCTACGTTGATCGTGATCGATGGGGTTACCGACCTCTTTCTGAGTGACCACGATATGGTTACCAGAGCTCTGCTCGGTAGCCACCTGCACTCACTCTGCCTCACAGCTTTAAAAGAAGGCATCGCCATCCTCTTAACCAACCCGGTAAGAGAGAGGTTAGGGGCAAAAGAGGCGACAGTCGAGGCTGGAGGGAATATTATGGCTCAAGGCGCGCACTTTAGAGTAAAGCTCTCTAAGAAGATGAGCGGGTTATTTTTAGCAGAAGCCGTCCAGCCGCCTCTAAGGCCTAGAGAAGTGTATTATAAGATAACTAGGGCTGGGTTGGTTGATGCTTAGAGGGAGCCGATGATGGAGCCGTTGGATCCAGCGACCGAAGAGTGCCTTGCGCACATATCGGCTAAACGCTATACAGAGGCTAAAGAGATGGCGCTCAACGCATCACTATGGTCTGGCTCACCACGGCTAGCGGGTAGAAGGATCGGCTGCCTCGGGTTAATAGCTAAGCTCGCTCAGAAGAAGTCTGATGAACTAATTAACGGCGAGAAACTCAGTAAGTTGAAGCAGATGCTTCTCAAACTCCAATCATCCCTAGATTGCGACGAATTTGAGAGAGGGTATGTTGAGGTTTGGTTAAGATATATCGATAGTTCAAGCGGTGATGAGGGTGTTGAGGAGAATCCAAGTGAAGAGAAATAGCATTATGAAGCTCCCTATGCCGTGCATGTAGATTTTACGTAAACTAACACCAAGGTTCTTGAACATATGATATCTTGCCGCGTAGCTCGTCAGAGCGTAGATAGCCAGAGCCAAGATCACACCTCTATACGCTTCTGGCTGGTTGGCGCCGACAAAACCTAGTAGAGTAGCTAATACCCCTGATAGCACACCTGCAGCCACCCTCAACCAATATAGTTTATCCAAAGGGGTCAAGCAGCCCTACGAGCAAACACCACCTATATATCCCTTAACATCAATCGAATAGTAGGTTGGAGCTCTCAGGCGTCGAGCTTACTAGAATAGTCGCTGAGCTTAACGAAGCACTCAGCGGCTACTATGTAAGCAACATCAGCTCCATAGACGATACGACTTGGCTCATAAGGCTACACCACCCAAGCAGCCCAGAGAAGAGGCTCGTCATCTCAACCACAAAAGGGGTTTGGCTCACAGCCTACGAGCTACCAACCAGAACACCAGACACATTCGTATCACATCTAAGAGACCTCCTAGTTAGAGGGCGCTTCATCGCCGCTGAGCAGCCTGATGTAGAAAGGATCATTAAGATCAAGTTCTTGGTCGATGAAAATGAGAGAGATCTAGTCGCAGAGTTCTTCGGAGGCGGAAACCTACTTGTAGTAGATGAAGAAGGGCGTATACTGACTCTGCTCAAGAAGATAGAGGTCAGGCACCGCAGGCTAGCGCAAGGCCTAACCTACACACCCCCGCCCCCTCGTGGAAAAAGCCCATTCGCCGACCAAGATACTCTATTAGAAGGTCTTGATGCCAGCGGCTTAGAGATATCAAGATACCTTGGTAGGGAGTTAGCGTTATCACGCAAGTATGTTGAGGAGGTTCTCTTTAGGGCTGGTGTAGAGCCTAGAGCACGAAGCCTCACACAAGAGCAGAAGGCTAAGATCATAAGCGTAATCTCTGAGCTTAAAGAACTTATTCTGCGCAGGGGCAAACCGACCATCTTGTTGAAAGACGGTAGAGCAGTTGACGCCTCACCCTTCGAGCTCACAACCTACAGAGAGGGTGAGTGTAGATACACAAACAGCTTCATGGAGGCCGTAGACGAGGTTCAGACCCCAGCTCTACTCGAGGAGCTCAAGAAGAGAGAAGAGGAGCCGCTTCAGAAGAAGATAGAGGAGCTGAATAGAGCGCTTGAGGCACAAGCTAAAAGAAGGTTAGAGTTAAAGGAGCAAGCCGCTAAGCTGCGTGAACTCGCCACCCATCTAAGAAGACTAGGTGCTGAAGGAGCTGCTGAAGACCTAACAACACTACTCACAACACTCAACCTAGAATACAAAGAGAGTAGGGGTGAATACTTAGAGATTAAAGGGTTCACAGAACCCATCCAACTACCACTAAAAGCATCACCTATAAGCGCCGCATCAGCCCTCTTTGACGCTGCAAAGAGGGTAGAGGCTAAAGTTAGGGCGATAGAAGAGGCTGAAAGAAACCTATCTGAGAGAAAGGCGCAGATTCTAGCAGAAGCAGCTAGAGAAAGCGAGCTCAAACCTTTAAAGCGTGTCAGAGTAAAGAAGTGGTTCGAGAGGTATAGGTGGTTCTACACATCCAAGGGGCTTCTAGCGGTTGGAGGTAGAGATGCATCATCTAACACAGCCATACTCAGAAGACATACCCAAGAGAACGATCTCGTCTTCCACGCTGACTTACACGGCTCCCCCTTCTTCGTGCTAAAAGGCGGCGCAGAAGCAGATGAAGATAGCATAAAGGAGTGCTGCAAAGCAGTAGCAGCCTACAGCTCAGCTTGGAAGGCTGAGATCTCAGCGGTAGATGTCTACTGGGTTAAACCACCCCAAGTAAAATTCACAGGACCTTCTGGCACATACCTACCGAAGGGGGCTTTTCTGATAGAAGGCGAGAAGAACTGGGTAAAGAACGTTAAAGTCGAGGTTAGCGTCGGGGTCTCTACCTTGGATGATGATCTGGTTGTAATCGGCGGACCACCTGAAGCTCTAAAGGTGCATAGCCTAGCATACGCGGTCTTAATACCTGAGAAGGGTAAAGTGAGCGATGTGGCGAAGCGTGTTAAAGTGGAGCTGATGAAGATCGCTGGCAGAGAATTAAGCGCGAGGATCAAAGAGATACCCTTAGACGATTTCATAAGAGCATTACCTAGTGGAGGCGGAAGAATAGTTTCAACCCAGCTGGGTGAGCAAAAACAAAATAGAGTCTAGCTAATATCAAAAGTTAGGGTTTTGGATATGAGTGACCGTGTTGATGTTGGAATACCCGGGGTGAACGAGATACTGAACGGTGGGATACCTAGGAGGAATATTGTTCTGCTCTCCGGCGGACCTGGTACTGGTAAATCTATTTTTGGTCAGCAGTTTCTTTACGCCGGCTACACACTCGGCGAACCTGGTGTTCTTGTGACTCTAGAGGAGCACCCAGTTCAAGTTAGAATTAACATGGACAGATTCGGCTGGGAGCCTAGAAGATATGAGCAGGAGGGGAAGTTTGCGATTGTGGACGCCTTCACCTCTGGTGTGGGTGAGGCGGCGAAAAGAGAGCGCTACGTGGTCAAGGATTCGGATGACACTCCAAGCTTTTTGGACGTTATGAGGCAAGCAATCACCGATTTGAATGCGCAGAGAATCGTCATAGACTCGGTCTCAACTCTCTACATGACGAAGCCTATGATGGCGAGGTCAACATTAATGCTCATTAAAAAGGTCCTTGCTGGCTTGGGTTGCACAGGCTTTCTTGTTTCGCAAGTAAGCGTTACAGAGAGGGGGTTTGGCGGACCTGGTGTTGAACACGCTGCTGATGGGATCATTAGGCTTGATCTGGATGAGTTTCAAGGTGAACTTAGGCGTTCAATAATCGTTTGGAAGATGCGTGGAACTGGGCATTCTATGAAGAGGCATCCGTTTGAAATAACGAGTAAAGGAATAGTTGTTTACCCGGATAAAACTGTAAAAGTTACCGCTGAAGGAGGTGAGAGCGCGTGAGCGAGGTAGAAGTACCCCTAAAACCGTTAGGGCGTGAGGATATTCAAAAACTTGAGGCGGTCCTCCTCCTAGGAACAGTTTCAAGGAAAGATGTCATCGAAAAGATGCGAAGTGCAGACCCGAAAGACCGCATAACCTGGATAGACTCGCTGGCTGTCGCAGCGGGCGCCCTTGCGAGGGAAAAAGCTGGAATGAGCACCCCAAGGATAGCGGATGAACTTGGTAGGGGCGAGCAGACCGTAAGGGCCCACTTAACAGGAAAGACCGAGGCTGGGAAACTTGTGAGAGAAACCTACGAAATGCTCCTCAAAGGCGAAAAAGTTCTCGCATTCATGGTTAAAGAAACCGAGACTCCACAATCAAAAGAAGAGATCGAAAGGTTAAAGGTTGAAATCGAGAAGGAGAGGCGGGAAAAGGCTGAGCTTCAAGAGAAGATCAACAAAATGCAGAGCAAACTCGAAAACGCCGTCAAAGCATTAGGGGAAGTGCTTAATCAACTAAAAGCCTAGCAGATAAAAGAAGTAGAGTAAGCAAACTACGGAGAAAAATGCTGAAATCTGCTTAGACAAAATTAGTTGGCGTTCTCCGGATCGAAATAATTGAGGATTTTTCTTTGGGAAATGCTTTGCTGACGGCTTCTCCTATCTTGTGGGCAAAAGGCTTAAAGAATGGTGTCTGGTGTTAGGGGGTGGGGTAGCGGATTGGCTTCGGAGCCGATGATCAGGACAAAGATCCTCGTAAGGGAGGTTATGAACAGCCCAGTGATAACGTCTGAGATCGATGAGTCGGTGAGGGAAGCCGCTAAGAAGATGGCTCGCTTTAAGATAGGTAGTGTTGTTGTTACTGAGAAAGGTAAGCCGATAGGGATAGTGACGGAAGGGGATATTGTGAGGAAGGTTGTTGCTGAAGACCTTAAACCGAGCAGAGTGAAGGTAGGCGACATCGCCTCTAAACCTCTCCACACAATCGACGCTGGAAGTGACATAACTGAGGCGGCGAAGAGTATGCGTAGGCTAAACATAAAGAAGCTCGGTGTAGTCTACAAGAATGAGCTTGTGGGCATAGTGACTACCTCAGACCTAAATGCGGTTACACCAGAGCTTGTAGGCTTGCTGTCAGAGAAGGTGAGGATAACAACAGGTGAGTCTCTCAGGGTCAAAAGCCCTCTTGCGGGGTACTGCGACTCCTGTGGTGAATGGTCTGACACACTTATCGAAATAGATGGTAGATTTCTCTGTGAAGATTGTAGAAGTGAAGTTTCACAAGAACCCGCTGAGCTGCCTGCTGAAGAGTAGATAATTCTCGGCTGCGTGTTATTATGATCAGAGTTTCTGATTATATGACGCCCATCGTAGCCGTAGTCTCCCCCTCTGATACGCTTGCAGCGGTTAGGAATGTTATGCTTAGGAAGCGTGTGGGGAGGGTGCCTGTTCTAGATGATGGGGGTAGGCTAGTGGGCATAATCAGCCGAACCGATCTAGCCTTAGCGCTTAAACTGGGTGGACCACCTTGGCGCCGAAGACCCCTTGAATACACCAGTGTGTGGGAGGTTATGTCGAAACCAGTCTTAACCATTACACCTAATGAACCAATCTGTAAGGCGGCTAGGATTATGCTGGATAACGGAGTAACAGGGCTTCCTGTAGTGGAGGAGGACAAGGTTATCGGGATGATTTCAACCAGTGATCTTACAAGGTGTTTGATGGAGCATGGCGACCCCTCTAAGAAGGTTAAGGAGTGTATGTGTGGTGAGGTAGCAGTAGTAAAGCCGCTCTATACCCTCAACCGCGTGATCAAGGTGCTTGTAGAGACGCCTAGCCACAGAGTCGTGGTTGTTGATGCTGAGGGTAGACCTATCGGTATGATCACACCAACCGATCTAGCCTTTGTGCAAGTAGCGCCACCAAAGAAGAGAGGCGGCATAATCTACGATGATGGAGCGCCTCAACCTACTAGAAGGATGAAGTATCTTGCTCTAGCATACGCTAAGGATGTTATGAAGAGCCCGCTCCACTATATCTCAGAGGAGGCTTCGGTGGTGGATGCTGCATCACTTATGAGCAGCGCAAGGATAGGTGGGTTGCCGGTATTGGATAAGAGGAAGAACCTCTGTGGGCTCTTCTCCAAGTTGGAGGTTTTAAAGCTTGTCAAAGACCTCGAGGCTTGAAGCCACTAGGGTTTCTGAGCTGCACCTAGAGCCTAGTTATATTGTGAGTAAGGCTCAGAAGATTTCGGTCGCTATAGAGTTGATGAGGCGGTATAATGTAGATAGGGTGGTAGTAGTCTCAGATTCTAAGGTTGTGGGTGTAGTTACGTTAAAGGATGTCTTCTCTAAACTCTCCTCTAAAAGGATGAGGGGGCTCTCACCGACATCGCTCTCTGTCGCAGCCTTCACCTCACCTAACATAATTACCGCACAGCCAGAGGAGAGAGCCCAAGAGGCTGCGGAGAAGATGCTGAGGCATAATGTGTCTGCGCTTCCAGTAGTTGGGGATGATGGTGCGGTGAAGGGGTTGGTGACTAAGCTACTCCTCATTCCACTTATGTCAAAATCTAACCTATGCTGTAAAGAGTTTGCAACCCCTTCTTACCTAACCATAAGCCTAAAGTCTAAGCTCTCAGCCGCTCTTGAGAAGCTTAGCAAAACACCTGTTCGAGACCTTATTGTGGTTGAGGCTGATAGACCGCTTGGGGTTATCGGTGAGCGTGAGGCTGCTTTCACCCTATTTAACCTCCTTAGGATCGATCAGATAAGGCACTTCGACACATTCATCAAGAGGTTGCTCGTGGTAGATGCGATGAGGAGGCTCAACGTAGCGTTAAGCGGGGAAGAGAGTTTAAGGGAGGCTGCTAGGGTTATGAGGAGCAGCGGAGCCAACACCCTTCCACTCGTCAAAGAGGACAGAGTGGTTGGTGTGGTTAATAGGGATAATATTTTTGAGAGGCTCCTGCAGCTGGAGGGGAGGTAAGGAGGTAGGCTGTGGATAACCCCGCGCTTCATCGTAGACTCTATGCATGGAAGCCTCGCTAGAAAGCTAAGAATCTACGGCTACGACGTCATCTACGACACTAAGCTCGATGACAAAGACCTCCTCACCAAGACCGCTGAGGAAGACAGGTGGCTCCTAACCTCAGACCGAGACCTATACCTAACAGCCCAGAAGAAGGGGGTGAAGGCTTGCCTACTCCTCGGCAAAGACGACGCGCAGAGGGTGGCTGAAGTGTTCAATAAGCTCGGTGTGGAGCCTCCGGAGCTGAAGGCTGAGGGCTCCAGATGCCCTGTTTGCAACGGGCTACTAGAAGCCTGCGACCTAAATGAGGTGGATACCACTCAGAAATCTGGGAGGAGATACTATAGGTGTGCGGAGTGCGGTAAACTGTATTGGATTGGGAGCCACTGGCGGCGAATCAAAGAGTTTGATAGACGGGTAAGACAACTCCTTAAGGCTTAAAGGACACCTTAAGGATAGAGTGGTGGCTATGGCTGGTCTTAGTGATGAAGATGGCTACCTCTTAGTTAAGACCGCTAGGCGAGCAGCAGAAGAATACGTAGTTAATGGTAGGAGGTTAAAGTTGGATGAGGATTTTCGCAGAAGGTTCGGCGAGAAACGTGGGGTATTCGTCACGATAAACGCGGTAAAGGGTAGGGAGCATGAGTTAAGAGGGTGCATAGGTTTGGTTCAACCCAACATACCGTTGAGTGAGGCGCTGGTGGAAGCGGCTATAAGCGCTGCTACATCAGACCCACGCTTCGAACCAGTTAGAGCAGAAGAGTTCAGCAACCTTATCTTTGAGGTTAGCGTCTTGACGAAGCCAGAAAGGCTCAAAGCTACGTCACCCAAAGAGTACCCCAACCTGATAAAGATAGGTAGAGATGGTTTGATCGTCGAATACAGGTTTCTGAGCGGACTCCTACTACCACAAGTCCCTGTGGAGGAGGGTTGGGATGCTGAGCAGTTCCTCTCCTACGCTTGTATGAAGGCGGGTGCACCCCCAGATGTCTGGCTTCTCCCAGAAACGAGGATCTACCGTTTCGAGGCAGAGGTCTTTAGTGAAGAGGAGCCGAATGGTAAGGTTGTTAGGAGAAGGCTGATTTGAGGAGAAAAGCTCGGTTTGAAGAGGGTCTACTTCCCCATCTTCGGATCAGGGCTAGGCCACGCCGCTAGGATGGTTGCCGTAGCATCGAAGCTTAGAGAGATGGGTGTTGAGGTAGCCTTCTCATCCTACGCTGAAGGTGCTGAATATGTGATGCGGAGGAGATTCATCTGCTTCAGAGTGCCTAGGTTGGATGTTGGTTGGACAGCTTCAGGCAAGTTTGAGGGGCTCCTTAAGACCTCTAAAAGGCTCCCTTGGCACATAGCCACATTCATCCGCCAAGTCGTCGCAGAGAGGAAGATCATGAGGCGTTGGAGACCAGATCTTGTAGTCTCAGATTCACGCCTCTCAGCAGTCATAGCCGCTAAGAGCCTAGGGTTAAAGTGCTTCGTCGTCACGAATCAGCTACGCATACTCCTCCCGCCTAAGAAGAGGAGCAAGCGCACAAAACCCATCGAACGCTTCCTAAACGAGATCTTAGGAAAACTCTGGAATTTAGCAGATAAGATCTTCTTCCCAGATCTGCCACCGCACCTAACCATATCAGAAGAGAATCTCTGGTGGATCTCAGCAGTAAGAGGGAAGGCTGAGTACGTAGGCTTCATAGTTCAACCGTCGAAAAAGAGCGCGGAGGAGGTTAAGGACACTCTACTCAAGCTGGGTTTAGACTACAATAAGCCACTGGTCTTCATGCACATCAGCGGACCATCCTTCACAAAACCAGCGCTGATAAGGAAGCTGCTTGATGCAGCAAAGCATCTGAGAGAGTTTCAGGTTGTGATATCTGAGGGCAGACCAGATGGGAGCACAGAGGTTAAACGCATCGACTCAGCCTACTATTTTGAGTGGTGCCCCTTTAATGAGCAACTTATGCAGGCCTCAGACATACTTGTGGTGAGGGGTGGTCACTCGACTTTAGGCTCGGCGCTGCTGCTCGGTAAGCCTATGCTCATCATACCTATAGCAGACCACAGCGAGCAGTTCAGCAACGCACAAAAGATGGTTAGGTTGGGTGTAGCCCTTTGGCTCGACCCGCTCACAGCAGAGCCAAAAGATATTTGCGAATCCGTACATAAACTCTACTCAACAAACATCTATAAGAGTAGGGTAGAGCGTCTTTCAAAAGAAGCTTCAAAGTATAATGGATTAGGTAGACTGGTCAGCGCGGTGATGGATGCGTTAAGATAACTCATCAGTGAGCCTATGCGCATCTAAAAGCCCCTCTATTAAATCAACCCTCGAAACACCTCTAAGTAGATATTCAGCTGCTTCGTCCAGATCAGAGATAGGTCTACCCAGATTATCTAAAACAGTTAACCTACCTTCACCCACATCTAAGGGTAGTGGGCGCTGTAGACCGATTTTCTTCGCATACACACCAAGCTCATCTTCGGTCAAGAATGAGGCTGGTGAAAATATATTCACACCTTCTCTACAGGCATATTTTAACACATTTTGTAGGCTTCTGCTCCTAAGATCAAGTGGCATAAAGAGAGAGCCTATCTTCTCTTTTAAAGCAACTTTAACGCCTAACACAGCAGCAAATTCAGACCAGCTGAAGCTAGGCTCTAATCCAACCACGCTACTACGCTTAGCCACATCTACATAAAGTAGCTGCAGACTCCTTTTAGGTACGCAACGTCGGAGTAGAGCGAGGTTTTCGAGGGAGCGGAATAGTGCCTCTGGTTGAGAAGGGTAGTTGGTGACTAGATATGTGGGGGTGAAGCCAGCCCGCTGCATAACCCAGCCACCGACCAAAGATCTCAGAGTCGGCTCTACCAGTATTAGACAACTCCCTAGAGCGCCCGACGGTAGCCCGCCTGATCCCAAGTAGCGGTGTGTGAAGATGTATGCGGACTCTTTTGAGATGAGCGCATAGACCACCTTATCAGGTCTTTTTTCATCCGGTCTAGCTCCCCTACCACCAACTTTACCTATCAGTGTTGAGATGGCTACAGATTGTAGGTCAGAAGCTCTGTAGCCTATGTTTCGCAGGGCCTCAACCTTGACTGAGAAGCGCTCGTTATCAAATATACCCCTCTCACCAGCGGCAACAATCGCTTGCAGCGCTTCATCGAAATCTGGTTTTACTTTTTCAGCTAGAGCTGCGTAGGCTACGCCAGAGAACCGAGAGACGACTTCAGCCACATCAACCACGTCAGGGGTGCTGATCTCGATGACCTCATCCTTAACCTCAACCGAATACTTTGAGTCTACGAATGAGGGGAGGGACTCTATGAGGAGGGTACTTAACACATCTATTTGAGACGCAGCCTCAGGAGAGGGTTTGACTACGACACATCGCATATGTAAGCGGGCTAACCATCCTTATAAGAATGTATCTAGCATAACCTTATTCTGCTGACGGGGGAAGGTAGAGCATATTGAGCTTAGTAGAGGTCTCTGAAGCCTTTAGGTTGGCTGATGGATCTGGGGTTAAGATCAGAGGCTGGGTGGCTTCAAAGTCAGAAGTGGGTGGCATAATCTTCCTAACAGTAAGGGACGGCACAGGTTACATACAAGCAGCTGGCAAGAGAGGAGTAGTTAAAGAAGAGGTCTTTCAGAGCCTTAAGCGTGTCACAAAAGAGTCTGCTGTCGAGATAGAGGGGGTTATACGTGAAGATAAGCGGGCGCCGAAAGGTAGGGAAGTAGCTCTAAATTCATTCAACATAATCGCTTTGGCTGATAAGTGGCCTATAACCAAGAGCGCCGTTAAATCCCCAGCCTTCCTCTACGACTATAGGCACCTTTCGATAAGAGGGCGTAAAGCCTCGGCGGTGATGAAGATAAGATGGGGTGTCATAAGAGCCGCTATAGAATTCTTCACAGAAAGGGGCTACTGGCTGATAAGCGCACCTACCATAGTCCAGTCTGCGTGTGAAGGCGGCGCTACACTCTTTGAGCTCGACTATTTCGGTAAGAAGGCTTATCTAAGCCAGAGCGCTCAATTTTATGAAGAGGCTGCGATCTGCTCGCTAGGTAAGGTCTTCGTAATTCAACCAGCTTTTAGAGCGGAGAAGTCCAAGACAGCCAAGCACCTAACCGAATTCTGGATGATAGAAGCTGAGAAGGCGTTTATGGATCAAGAGGAGAACATGAAGCTGCAAGAAGACCTTATCACATACATCTGCAGAAAGGTAGCGCAAGAATATAAGAGTGAGCTCGAGGTGCTTGGGCGCGAGTTTGTCCCGCCTGAGCCGCCTTTCCCAAGAATGACCTATGACTATGTTTTAGAGTTCGCTAGAGAGCACAATCTGGAGTTCAAGTGGGGTGAGGATATACCTACTCCAGTGGAGACGCTTCTATCAAGAAGCCAAACTAAACCGTTCTTTATAACTGATTATCCTCTTAGCGCAAGAAGCTTCTACCATATGACGAAGCCTAACGACGATAAGATCACGCTTTCAGCAGATCTTATCGCACCTGAAGGACACGGGGAGATAGCTACAGGTGGGCAGAGGATACACGACTACCAGACCCTACTTAAGAGAATAGAATCCCAAGACCTACCAAAAGAGAGCTTCAGCTGGTACCTTGAGCTAAGAAGATATGGTATGCCACCACACTCAGGCTTCGGAGTTGGTGTGGAGCGGCTTACTAAGTGGATTACAGGGCTAAAACACATAAGGGCTGCAAGCCTATTCCCACGCACACCAACAAGAGTCAACCCATAGACTTAGAGCGAAGACGAGCGACCACTTCAGCCACCTTTATGGCCCTCTGCGCAACCTCGACAGCATCAGCACCAAAGATGTAGGCTGAAGGCTCGATCCAGTAGCCTCCAGCGTCTACAAACACATCAGGTAGGGGCTCACCACGCTTACCCAAATTTAGAACCTCCTCAGCGACCCGAGCTTGCGCCGCATCGGTGTTTGTAGGCGGCTCACGCCTATTAAATACGTAGACGCTGAAACCAAGTTGCTCCAAAGCCTCTTTAACAAACCTATTATACGCTATGTTAATGGCTGCGTGAATAGCAGGGTTAACATGCATAGCGGCAAGCAGAACCGAAGCAAGATGCCTTGATGCACCGAACTCGGGTTGCGCAAAGGCTTTAGGCGCACCATCAATTCTGGCTATGCGCCCAGGTATACCAGCCACATCCCTAACGCTCGTAGCGTCAGGGGTAGCTTCGACAATATTCACTAGAACCTCTGGTATTAGTGCTGCAAACTCCTTCGATGCCTGAATCAGGTTTACCGCAGCCTTAAGGTTACTTAAGATAATCTGCTTCCTATCCACAGTTGGTAGACCCTTTGAGTAGAGTTGAATGCAGATATCGCAGCCCTCTGCGTGTAGAGTTGGAGCCCTTTTCTTGTGAGTCATGCAAATGGAGCCTTGGCACTTTAAGTTGGTGCAGAGGGTGCAGATGCCCTTCACCGCCTCTGAGGAGGGTAGGGTGCCTGAGGCTAAGCCTGAAGCAAGCCATTTGGAGAGTGCCACTATCTCATCTGAGTAGAGGGGCTCTTCATCTACTTTAAGCCTAAGGTAGCCGCTTACTGCTGGTTGAGTTACGCCAATCAAGTCAGCGATCTTGGCTTGGCTGAAGCCCTTCGCTTTAAGCTCCTTTGCCACAAGAGCTCTGATAAGCGGGAGTAGCTCTTTTATGGCTACTTCGCAAGGAGGCTTCATCATAATAAGTCGTTTATCAACATGGTTATAAATAGATTTATCTCAAATCTTCTTAGATGAAGATATGAAGATTCGCAAGCCTCCGGAGTGGGGTATAACCCCAGTCCCACAAAGCCAAAGAGTGCTTCGCGCCATAGATCTAGCGGTCTTCTGGACTAGCCTAGGTACTGGGCTACTGGTGTATCAAGCCGGCGCTTTACTTGTCCCCTCCCTAGACTTCTTAACCTCACTCATAGTGATCACAGCGGGCACACTCATAGGAACCCTACCACTTGCTTTAGCCGGTATGATAGGCGGTAAGGATGGCGTACCAACCATGGTCTCACTTCGCCCATCTTTCGGCATAAGGGGCTCCTATTTCCCGACTTGGCTTAACGTAGTTCAGCTCATAGGCTGGGGTACGCTGGAGATAGCGGTGATGGCGAAGGCAGGAGACTTAATCTCATCGACTACAGCAGGCTTCTCAGCCTACTGGCTCTGGGTGATAGTCTTCACCATCTTCACAATACTCATGGGGATAGGTGGTCCGCTGCTCGTAGTTAAGCAGTGGCTCGAGAGATTCGCCTTCTGGCTGCTCTACGGCTCAGCGGCTTGGGTAACCTTCTGGGCTCTTCAGAACGGAGGGTTAAGCAGAGTTGTTGGCGCTAAAGCTGAGGGTGGGCTTCCTCTTCTCTTGGCGCTTGACCTCGTTATAGCTATGCCACTCTCTTGGATGCCGCTAGCGGCAGACTACAATAGGTTTGCAAGCACGCCGAAAGGAGGGTTTCTAGGCACCTACATAGGGTTCGCGGTCGGTAACATAGTAGGCTACGCGATAGGCAGCATACTTATCCTAGCAACAGGCTCAGCAGACATAGTAGGCTCATTCGGCTACCTCTTTCTAGGCGCACCAGCTCTACTACTCATCCTCGTCTATGAGTTGGATAACTGCTTTGCAGACGTGTATTCAGCAGCGGTATCTGTGCAGAACAACCTACCTAAGCTGAAGCAGTGGGTACTCATACTGCTGATCGGAGGCATATGCGCAGCCCTAGCCCTCTTCATCAACATCGAAAACTACATCTGGTTCCTCTTGTGGATAGGAGCTACCTTCTCACCGATCTTCGGGGTTGTACTGAGCCACTACTACATCCTAGCGAAGCAGAAGATAGATGTGGAGCAGCTCTACACCAAAGGGGGCGACTACTGGTATAGCAAGGGTGTTAACATCTCGGCAATAGCCTCTTGGGCAGCAGGCTTCGTGGTCTACATAATTATAACAACCTACTTATCTTGGCTAGGCGCTACTATACCCAGTATGCTCACAGCAGCAGCCCTCAACATAGCCCTAGCAAAAGTCCAGAAACGCATCCAAGTAGTAGCGAGGCGAACATAAGTGAAGCGCGTACCTAGAGCACTCACCATAGCTGGTTCGGATTCAGGCGGAGGTGCTGGTATACAAGCAGACCTCAAAACCTTCGCAGCCCTAGGAGTATATGGTATGAGTGCCGTCACAGCGATAACAGCGCAGAACACAATCAGCGTCACAGCGGTTCAACCTATAGACCCAGAGATTGTAAGGGAGCAGATAAGGGCGGTGGTCTCAGATATAGGGGTTGATGCTGTGAAGACAGGTATGCTCTACACACGCGACATAATCGAAGCAGTCGCTGAAGAGCTCAGCCAGCTAAAGGTGCCTATAGTTGTTGATCCTGTAATGGTGGCTAAGAGCGGAGCTAAACTACTAAGGGAGGATGCTGAAGAAGCGCTGATCAAAAGAATACTACCATTAGCAACAGTCGTAACCCCCAATCTACCAGAAGCAGAGAACTTAGCGAAGATGAGCATAGAGTGCTTAGAGGACGCCGAGGAAGCTGCCAAGAAGATAGCAACACTAGGGCCGAGGGCTGTTGTGATGAAGGGTGGGCATTTAGAGCAAGACGAATGCGTTGACACCTTATACTATGATGGCGTAGTAAGAAGGTACACAGGTAGAAGGGTTAGTGGAGGTACGCACGGCACAGGATGCACCTTTGCCTCAGCCATCGCAGCCCTATTGGCTAAGGGCTCCGATATCTATGAAGCGGTTGAGAGGGCGAAGCGCTTCGTAGAGGAAGCAATCACATACAGCAAAAGGGTTGGTTCAGGAGTCGCACCAGTTTCACCCCTTGGTAAGACGGTGCTTGATGCTGAAAAGATGAGGGTCTTAGAGAAGATCAGCGAAGCCGTAAGCTTGCTTGAGGCAAACTCAGCCTTCGCACAATACATACCCGAATGTCAAACCAATGTCGCCATGGCTCTACCAGAACCCAGAACGCTAGAGGATGTGGCAGCCATACCGGGTAGGATAGTCAACGCCATGAGTAGGGTCAAAGCCTCCGGATGCCCGACGTTCGGCGCCTCAAGGCACCTCGCCTCAACTCTACTCGCGGTTTCAGAGTACACACCGTCTGTCAGAGCAGCGTTGAACATTAGGTTTGATGAAGGCTTGCTGGAGACTGCTCGGAGACTACGCTACTTATGCTCAGAGTACGATAGATCTAAGGAGCCGCCGGAAGTGAAGGCTGTAGAAGGCGAAACCACGAAGTGGGGGACAAGAGAAGCAATAAAGAAGATCGGCGCCGTACCTGATATCATCTTCCATAGGGGAGATTGGGGGAAGGAGGCCATGATAGTTATATTAGGTAAAGATGCTGTGGATGCTGTGAAAAAAGCTCTGAAGATTATAGAAGCTCATAGGCAAGAGAAGGCCTAATAGGGGTTCCACATGCTCGTTTTGTAGCGGTTTAGCCCC